>NZ_DAIQRQ010000004.1:190455-204358 GCF_036786105.1 Ohtaekwangia sp. | reverse complement strand
AAATATACTTCCAGCGATTACCTTGCTATATCCGGAGGTTCTAATGGTGGATTGTTAGTAGGTGCTACCATGACGCAGCGCCCCGATCTGGCCAAAGTAGCCTTACCTGCCGTAGGTGTTATGGACATGCTGCGCTATCATACCTTTACAGCTGGTGCCGGTTGGGCTTACGATTATGGCACTGCCAACGACTCGAAAGAAATGTTTGAGTACCTGCGAAAATATTCACCGGTACATGCGCTGAAGCCGGGCACACATTATCCTGCCACGATGGTAACCACGGCTGATCATGACGATCGTGTGGTGCCTGCACACTCCTTCAAGTTTGCCGCAGCCCTGCAGGAAAATCAGGCGGGAACAAACCCTGTGCTGATCCGTATCGATACGAAGTCAGGGCACGGAGCATCGAACTTATCGAAAGCGATTGAGTCTACAGCGGATCAATATGTATTTGCGTGGTATAACATGGGCATTATTCCTCCGGTGGCCAGGAAAGAAATGTAGTGCAAGACTATAAATTATTTGGATGAGGAGGCGGCATATACGGCCGCCTCTTTTATTTTTGATACTATGAGTGAAGTACTTATCCGAATTGGTAAGAAAGATGATCTGCCACGCGTGCTTGAGCTTATTAAAGAGCTGGCAAAATATGAACGGGCCCCCAATGAAGTGACCAATACATTAGAGATGATGGAGGTGGATGGATTTGGCGCCAATCCCATCTACGGTTTCTTTGTGGCCGAGAGTACAAACGGTATTGTGGGTATATCTTTATACTACTGGCGCTACTCTACCTGGAAAGGTAAAAGACTATATCTTGAAGATATCATTGTAACGGAAAGTGAACGTGGCAGAGGCACGGGCAAGAAATTGTTTGAGCGTACCATGAAACACTCGTTAGAGCAGCACTGTGCCGGCATGATGTGGCAGGTGCTCGACTGGAATGATCCTGCTATAAACTTCTATAAAAAATACGGAACACGATTCGGTGAAGAATGGCTTAACTGCTCACTGGAGCGTGAGCAGATCGAGAGGTTCTTTGGCAGTTGATTTTTATTTTCAAGGAATCATAGAAATCACAGATGAAAATTCAATTACTCTTTGCGTAACGCTGCGCCTTCTTTGTATTCTTTATGTAACTGGATTTCATCACTGGTCTTGTAAGTTTTTCGCTGTTTTGGAAAAGCTTTATTGCAGCGGGTGCTACATCTTTGAAGCAAAGAAATCATTTATGAAGAACTATCGCGTATGGATTATTATCCTGCTGGCCATTACGGTCATTACAGCCACGGATACCCTGGCTCAGGGAAAGAGCAAGAATAAGAACAAACAGAAATCAGAGAAGCGGGGCGGTGGTCCGCCACCCTGGGCACCAGCACACGGTTACCGCGCCAAAACACGCTATACATATTTTCGAGATTACCCGGTATATTACGATAACGACCGTGGCGTTTATATCTCCCTGTCGGGAAAGAACTGGTCCGTATCTGCAAAGTTACCAGATATACTGAAAGGAGTTGACCTGCTGGCTACACCCAAAATTGATCTTGATTTCAGCGGCGAGGATCCGCAACGGGAATACGATCAGCATAAAGAAAAATACCCGAAAGGTTAATTATTCCCACATCCTGGTAGCTATGCAGAGTAACGCAAACCAAGTATTACTCTTGGTAACTCCGTGTCTTCTTTGTGCTCTTGGTGTATTGGATTTTTCACTTCACGGTAACGAATAACGTGTAACAGATTACGATTAACCGATAACCGACAACAAAGAAACAATCTCCTGTTGAGGATCTTAACAGGAGATTGCCATTTTATCAGGCAACGTCATTTACCTCGCGAGTAAATATATTTTTTGCCATCGGCTCCTTCAGGCTTCCACATCTACAATAGCCCAGACAGGAATAAAAGAGCCTCCTTTTACTTCTACATAGTTATCTGCAAAATCTACCAGGTTTGAGAATGTTTCAATGACTTCACCAGTATCTAGCTTGAGTATCAAGCCTACATCCTGATGCTCCAGATTACTTAACATAACCGCCTTTACAAGCTTGTGCGCGCGAAGTATCTTCTGTTCTTCATCGCCAAGCACATCCTGATGTGTAAAATGCATCAGGGAAATTTGTTCTGGTGCGATCTTCCTGACGTTCATATATTTTGAGAGGTATAGTTTCCTGAGAAATATAGTATAGCTAACAACGATTAAACAATTTCAATTTTCGTTTTGTTTCAGGCTTCCTCTAAAAGTGTTCGAAATGCTACGTGCCGGTCTTTAAATAACCGCTGAAACTCTTTGTTCAGCTCCGGTTCGATCTTTTCCACAAACTTCACCACTTCCTGAATATCGGTTGCAAAATATTGAACACTGTAGGAAATGGAGCCGTCTTCCTGGTCGTGCAGTACTTTATACATTCTCCAACCTGTAAACATCTCTGTTTTCATCACCACCGGAATATACTGTTCCTTCATCCAGCGTACCCATTCCTGTTCAATTTCGCGGTCAATACCAACCGTCACGTTATATAATAGCATGGAGCAAAGATAGGAAAAAGCTGCGAGCTGCTGGCTTTCAGCCGCTAGACGATGCTGCTATGGTAATGTATTGATTTCCTAGAGACGTGTGGATCAGCTGTAAACTTTAAGCTACTGGCTGCTAGAAAGTGTCTGGCAGCTAGTAGCCAGCAGCTAATCCATCCGCCTTGTTCCCTCAGCAATATCAACTTGTAGCAGCCCTTAAGACTTTCATCAACACTTGTTCGTCCGTAGTCAGCTCCGCCTTGCCGTCTGGTATTTCGGTGGCATCGAGTTCCTGAAGGTATTTGGTGAGGCTGTTTTGTTCGTATAGGGAGATGAGTGCTGGATGCACATAGTAACTTTTACAGATGGAGCGCGTGTTGCCTAATTTTTTGCTTACCGCATCAAGTGCCGCAATAATATTCTTTTTGCTTTCGGCTTGTGAAGCAATAGTCCCGAGGGCTTTGAGTTCGCGCAGAAAATGTAGCGACCCTGCCCATGTTCTGAAATCTTTCGCTGTGAAAGCAAAACCGGTAGCTTGTTGTATATAGTTATTCACCATCCCCGAATCAACAGGTCGGCGCATGCCTTGTGCATCGTAATATTGAAAGAGCTCTTTGCCGGGTATCTCACGGCATTGCTTCACAATGCGCGCAAGGCGTTTATTCTGAAGTGTTACTTTATGGAAAATTCCCTTTTTGCCTTTAAATGAAAAATCAATTCGGCTGCCCTCTATTGCTACATGTTTATCTTTTAATGTAGTGAGGCCATACGAGCCATATAATTTTTCGTAGCCATCGTTACCTACCCGTATATAGGTTCGTTCCATCAAGGCTATAACGGTGGCAATGACACGGGCCTCACAAAGATCTTTTCGATTGAGGTCTTCTTCCAGTTTTAGCCGAAGCGTTGGCAGTGCTTTGCCAAATTCATATAGACGATGGAACTTTGTTTCGTTTCGTAATGCTGTCCACAACGGATGATATTTATACTGCTTCCGGTTGCGCAGGTCAAAGCCCGTAGCTTGTATATGCCCTGCTTCATCGGAGCAAATCCACACCCGCGACCAGGAAGGTGGTATTGCCAATCGTTTAATGCGCTCTAATTCTTTTTTACTGCGAATGGGTTTGCGCTCCAGCAGGTAGGCATATCCCTTCCCTTTACGCACACGTACTATACCCGGTGCCGCATCCGAAACATATTTCAGCGAAGCGACACTGGCCGCCTTCTTATAGTTGCGGTCTATCCGTATAAATTCACGGTGACTGATGCTTATAGGAAGCGTAGCACTCATAGATGCAGTAGATATATATTATAAATAAAGAAGCTGCCTATTTGAAGACAGCCTCCTTGATCCGTTACAGGTTATCCGTTGATCGTTACACATTAATAGTCACTATATCTCCGAATAATGTGTAATTAATAGCCAATAACGGTTCTAGCCTTCCTGCTCAGCAGCTTCGTTGATATCAGACTCTGCCAGGCTTGTGAGCAGCTCATCAGCTTGCTTTTCTTCATCCAGTGTTTGGCCGAGTATATCTTTGATATCTTCGCGGCCCAGGGTTTTGGCAAGTTGTGCCAGGCCACCATAGGTAGCAATTTCGTAGTGCTCCACTTTTTGCGCTGCCAGGATCAATCCAACATCACGTGTAGCAGATCCTTTTTCAGTTTCTGCAATAATGTCTTCACCTTCTTTAATCAACCCTTCCATAGCTTCGCATTTCTTGGCTTGTGGTTTTTTTTCCAGTAATTCAAATACTTTTTCAACGCGTGCCACGTGCTCTTGTGTTACGGTCAGGTGATCGCCAAATGCATTCGCCAATTCTTCAGAAGTTGCTGCCTTCTGCATTTTTGCCAATGCTTTGGTCAGATGCTTTTCAGCCCAATAAATATCTTTCAGGCTGTCAACAAAAAAATCTTCAAGTTCAGAAGCAGAATCTTTAGATGCTGCCCGCTTGGTGTTCGCTACTTTTTCCATGATACTTGGGTTTTTAAAATTGTTTAGAGACGTTGACCTATATATGGTTTTCTAAAACACTGTGCCTTTATTATGAGCTAAAACATGAATGAATTCTGTAGATGAACATCTACGCGAAATCAAAGGATTCATTTATTGATTGTTCTCATTTTTCCTCTTTTTTCTGAAGTAGCCCCGCAACAGAAAATTATGTTGAAGTGCTTCCATGTTTTCATCGAGTTTGCCCGATGCATTTTCTGCGTTGATTAATGTGTGCTCCATGCGTTTGGCAAATGTTGTGTCGGCAAGCAACAATCCCAGTGCATTGTCATGACTGTTTATCTTGGCGGCAACTTCCTGTAAGTCAGTAGCAATCTTGGATGCATGAGATGATACTTGCTTTACATTGACTATAGCTGTGTTGAATGTTCCTGCCAGCGTGGTGTCATAAATTAATTTGTTGAACACTCCATCGCCATGTTGAATTTCGGCTACCAATACATTGAGTTCTGCTGTGGCCCGGTTCATATTGGCGCCAGCCGTGCGTAAACTGCTTACGGTTTGGCGCAGGTCTTGTGCAAAAGCACCATCGTTCAGCAGTTCACCTACAACGCCTTCTCCATCTTTTACTTTCTTGGAAATTACCTGCAAATCATTGGTAAGCGATCGCGTATTCTGTCCTACATCTTTTGCAATATTGATAAGGTCTTGCGTGTCGGTTGGTGAAGCTGCGTTGATCGTGTCATAATCTTCAATATGATGTGCCGCATCACCCGGACGCACTACTACGATCTTGTTTCCCACCAATCCGTCAGAACCAATATAAGCTGTGGCATTCTTGGCTATAAATTCATTCTGCCGTTCTTTCAGCAACAGCTCTACAATCACTTTACCTTCTGAAACAATACGCACATCTTTTACTGTGCCGATCTTTACCCCGGAGAGCCACACATTATCGCCTTCTTTGAGCCCTTCTACATTTTTAAAGATAGATACCACCGTAAACGTGCGGCTGAAGATGCTGTTCTCTGCACCAATAAAAAATACTGTTGCTATAAATATAGCAAGCCCTGCCAGTACAAAGGCTCCTAGTTTTATATCCTGACCTATTTCCCGCGTTTTCATATCGTTGTTATTTACAAGTGTCTGTTATTAATAGTTAAAGAATGGTTCCAGCTCCGGGTCTGTTGTCTTCCTGATCTCATCAAATGTTCCCTCATATTTACTATAGCCGCCTACGAGCGCTATAACACGGTCGGCCGTATGGCGTGCACTGCTGATGTCGTGTGTAATAATGATGGATGATGTTTTATACTTGTCGCGCACCTTTACAATGAGCTCGTTGATCTCGATAGAGGTAATGGGATCCAGCCCTGCAGTAGGTTCATCGTAAAGCATGATCTTCGGATTGAGGATAAGCGTACGCGCAATGCCGATCCTTTTCTTCATACCTCCCGAAAGCTCTGCCGGCATTTTATCAGCAGCGTCTTCAAGGCCTACATCTTCCAGCGCATTCATTACACGCTCGTTAAGTTCCTTAGACTTATATATACCAAGGTTACGCTTGAGCGGAAATTCCAGGTTTTCGCGCACACTCATGGAATCGTATAGTGCACTGCCCTGAAACGAGAAGCCTATATGCAGGCGCAGTTTGTTCATCTCTTCGTTCGAGAGATTGAGCACATCATAATTAAGTATTTGTATAGAGCCTGCATCGGGAATGATGAGGCCTACCATACATTTTATGAGTACTGATTTTCCCGTACCGGATCGTCCCAGTATCACGAGGTTTTCTGTTTCATGCAGATCGAGATTTACATCACGCAACACATGAGTATCACCAAATGACTTTTGCAGATGGCGGATTCGCACAACAACATTGTCCTTATCGGCTGTACGCGCTGCAGGAGAAGATGATGCTGTTGCCTGATTCATCGCCGGAATAGATTTATGAATTGAAGACTTAACAGATCGATCACAAAGATCAGAATCATCGATGCCACCACCGCTATATTGGAAGCCTTGCCCACGCCTGCGGTGCCACGTTCGGCATGATATCCGGCATAACATCCTACAATACCTATAGCAAAGCCAAAAAAAGCTGCTTTGATAAGCGATGAAAATATATCCAGGTAAGTAACAGAAACGGCTACATCGCTAAAATATAGTCTGAAGCTTGAACTGTTTATAAAGTGAACTGTAAAGTACGAACCAAGTAACGCTGTGGCATCTGCGAATACAACCAGGAAAGGAAGCATAAAGGTGGTAGCCATAATACGGCTCGCTACTAAATAAGAAAATGGTCGCGTGCCTGATACTTCCATAGCATCGATCTGTTCTGTTACACGCATGCTGCCCAATTCGGCACCCATATTGGATCCTAATTTACCCGCACAGATAAGTCCGGTAATAAGTGGTCCTAAAGAACGCACCACTGCCTGCGACACCAGTGATGGCAGCCAGGACTCTGCACCAAATGATGAAAGCGATGGTCGCGATTGGCGGGTAAACACAATTCCGGCCAGGAATGATGTGAATACAATTAGAAACAGTGAGCGATTGCCGGCTATAAAACATTGTCGTAACGTTTCTTTCCAGTCATATGGCGGAAAGAAAATTTCGCGTAGCACTTTTACCACGAACAGATAGATATCAGCAAGCTTCAGTAAAAATCTTTTGATCATACATGAACTGGTATAACAGTTAAAAACTTTTCAAATAACAAGCTTGTAAAAGTTGTGCCCCAAAATGAGTGTGAAGCTCGGTTAGAATCCTTGTATAAATATTTCTACAAAATGTAACTATAGTATGTGTTGTTACAAGCTATGCTATAGTTATCAGTAACTTTTTCTACACTTTCTATGCATTGTGGCAAGCTTTTTTATCGGGTTATTATCAAATAACATTAAAACCAACATTTTATGAGATCACTATTGTATTTGATAGCCGTGATATTGATTATCGGATGGCTTCTGGGAGTGTTTGTTTATAGTGCAACCGGATTGATTCATGTTCTGATTGTGCTGGCAATTCTTTCTTTATTACTCGGTGTAATAAGAAGGGCGTGACAGATATAGTATAGATATATACGTTAATAAAAACAGATGTTTATGAACAGGGTGAAAAATGGAATTCCATGGAGAGCATCTGTGTGGTTTATGTTCATAGCGATAACCGTACAGATCATAACTGGCTGTAATGCCACGAATACAACAAAAGGTGGCGCCATAGGTGCAGGTGCAGGCGGTGCCATAGGTGGTGTTATAGGCTCGCGTTCGGGTAATACCGCTGTAGGTGCTATTATAGGTGCAACGGTAGGTGGCGCTGCTGGTGCATTGATCGGTCGCCAGATGGACAAGCAGGCAGAAGAACTTAAACGCGATTTGGAAGGAGCCCGGATAGAACGTGTGGGAGAAGGTATAAAGATCACCTTTAACTCGGGCTTGTTGTTCAATGTAAATTCTTCGCAGTTAAATGCCACTACGCAGGATAATCTTCGGCAGCTGGCTGCTACGCTGAATAAATATGAGGACACAAACATTCTGATTGAAGGACATACTGATAACACAGGAAGTGATACCTATAATCAGAAACTTTCAGAAGAGCGTGCTAAATCAGTAGCGTCATACCTCAGTACACAGAATGTAAAGAACAGTCGTATTACTACTATTGGCTATGGTGAAACCCAGCCTGTAGCGGATAATAATTCTGAATCGGGAAGAGATCAGAACAGACGTGTGGAAGTGGCAATCTACGCCAATAAGAAAATGAAGAAGTGGGCAGAGAAAAATGAAGGCGGAAACTCATAACAACAACCACTGTATAATTACTTCTTTCAGTACGCATAGCACCTGTTGCTATAATGACAGGTTCTGTGCGACTGATGGGAAGGAGATTGCAGCTACACGCTATGAAAAAAAGAAAAACAGTATTCATTGTGTTGGCCATTGCCATAGTAATGAGTATACTGGTATACAGTGCTAATCAATATTTGCCGGGTTTTTTACATCGTCTCGTAAAAGAAAAAGTAGCGTCACTTCAAAAAGATGGTATACTGCTGGAATATGATTCTATAAAGTTGGAGCTTTGGAGAAACAGGGTTGCCATTGACACCCTTTCCTTTTCATTGATTGATAAAAGAATTTCTGCCAAAGTTTATGGCTGCCATATTAACACCATTCGCCTCTTACCCCTGTTATTTCGAAAGCGTATTCACCTGGAAGATCTGACAATAGACAGCGTAGCCGTTTCTATCATTAAACTACATTCGAAAGATTCTGCTCACCGTACACAAAAGCAACACGATGCTTTTGCCATGGTTAACGTCTGCACGATTAACCATCTCTATGTACGGAGCGAAAATGCTTTATCGCACGATACGGTAACAATGCAGGGGAGTATATCGCTTACTGGTTTTACAATAAATGGAGAGAAAGATCCCTGGGACTTTAGTGCCATGCGAGCCGATTCCCTTGTTGTGCATAGTCCTTTCTATGTTGTTAGTGTAGATTATTTTGATATTGATCGCGAACGGAAGTACATGCACCTGGATACCCTTCGCATTAAGCCACGCTTTTCAAAAAGTGAACATGCCAGGCGTAAGCGTGTAGAAGACGATCGCTTTCATGGTATAATTACAGGAGTTACAGCAGAAGGGTTGCGTTTTAACGTTGGCGATTCAGCCTTTGTAAATACTTCGTTACTGAAATGCAGCTTTGCGCTTGACGTATTCCGCAATAAACATTATCCCTTTCCGAAGCGAACGTATATGCCGTTGCCTATGGATGCGTTGCGAAAATTGCCTTTTGCTCTCGCTGTAGATACACTTCGCATTTATGATAGCGCGGTATCGTATGAAGAGATTGGCGAGGAAGCGGATTCCAGTGGTACTATATATTTCAAAAAATTAAAGGCTGGTATATTTCATATATCTACAGACACTTCACTGCCTGCCCCCTATATGGAAGCGTCTGCCTTGTTTATGGGAAGCGGTAAACTTCTTGTAACATGTCAATTTTCCAATACAAGCAAGCCTGCAGTTCTGAAAGGCTCTCTGAGCGATATGCCTTTGCAGAAAATGAACGATATGCTGAAACCGCAAGTAAAGATACAAGTTGAGTCAGGCGTTATGACCAGACTCAATTTCAGTTTCAGGTTCAATGATCACCGATCGGACGGTACAGTCGATATAAGCTACAGAGATTTGAAATTGACGAGTCTGAAATCCGATAAGGACCAAAAGGATAAAGCGGTAAAGAATAATTTATTAACGCTTGCCATTAACACCTTTGTCAAGAACGATGCAGGGAGGTATGTAACGGGCGATAAGCAGACGGGCATTATTTTATTCTATCGTGATCGGAAGAAAGCGATCTTCAACTACTGGTGGAAATCAATCCTCTCCGGATTGAAGTCATCTTTTTCACTGCGCGTAAAAGCGAACAAAGACAATGTGAAAAAGCTGGCACAGAAAGATGTAGAGAAGCGGAAACATAAAAAGGAATGAAACGCATACCTAAGAAAATATGGATACCCTTGGTGATTGTGGTTGTACTGGTTGCAGCACGACTGGCTATGCCTTACTTCGTTACACGCTATGTAAACAAAGTGCTGGCTGAGCTTCCGGGATATACGGGTTCTATTCGTGATATAGACATTCACCTATACCGTGGTGCGTACCAGGTACAGGAGCTGCGTATTTTCAAAGTAGACGGGCAAAAGAAAATACCTTTTATCTATATACCTGTACTCGATCTTTCTATAGAGTGGCGTGCGCTGTTTGAGGGCTCTGTTGTAGGAGAGGTTGGATTTGAACGACCGGAGTTGAACTTTATAGGCGGAGGTAAATCGAATCAATCGGGCAAAGATGTAGACTGGACAAAGCCAATCAAAGACCTGATGCCGGTAGATATTAACCGGCTGACCATTACCAACGGTAAAATTGCCTTTTACGATTTTACTACCAAGCCTCATGTTGATCTGAAGATGACAGATGTAAATGCATCGGCAGAGAATCTTACAAACGCTACTGACGATGCGCAGCTGTTACCCTCTACAGCACATCTTACGGCCACCTCGCTGGGTGGCGGCCACCTGGCAATAAAAATGAAGATCAATGTATTGAAGCAGATTCCTGATCTCGATATGGATCTCAAATTTGAAGATGTAGACCTGAAAGCACTTAACGATTTTTTTAAAGCCTATGCAAAGATCGATGTAGAACGTGGTTCATTCGACTTATATACTGAGCTGGCTATGCTCGATGGAAAAATAGAAGGTTATGTAAAGCCGATCATTGAAGATCTGAAAATAGTAGACTGGAAAAAAGATAAAAAGAAGCCCGTTCAACTGGTATGGGAAACTATTGTTGGTTTTGTAGCAGAAATATTTACCAATCAGAAGAAGGATAGGTTTGCCAGCCGTGTTCCGATATCCGGCAATATAAAAGATGTAAAAACTTCCACGTGGCCTGCGCTGTGGAGTATATTTTCCAATGCGTTTATAAAAGCTTTTGAAAAAAATACCGAGGGCACCATTAAGATTGAGATGGTGGAAGATAAAGATACTCGCGTGGACAAGAAGGATGATAAACAGTCGAAGAAAGAGAGAAGAAAAGAACGTAGAAAGCAGCGAAGGGAAGAACGCAAAAGGAAAAAAGAACAGGCATCATAAATACGTTTTCAATGCCCCCAGGCTGATAGGCTTTTCCAGAAACTTAATAGCGCTGTCGCTACCCAGTTCTTCCGGAAAGCCGCGGTAAGCACTCATAAGATTTATGGTGCTATCAGGCAGCCGTGCACGTATATAATCAATCTTATCCCATCCCAATCCATCAGGCAGATTGTTATCAAGGAAGACTATATCAGGAGAAACGCTTTCCAGCTTCTCAATGCCTTCTGTTAAAGTATACGCCAAATGCACATCATACTGGAGAGGTACCAGGTAGGTCTTCAGTAATACGCACAGATCGCGTTCGTCATCAATGATCAGAACTTTTTTCACGACTGTCTTGTAAATGCTAAGTACAATTAACTCATTTTTCAACATAACCGAAAAACATGCCAGAAGGTTATGCTATGGAAGCAAAAAAAATACTAACATGTTTATGTGGTTGCGTGGTAATATTTGACTATAAAGTGCAGGAATGATTTTTTACAACATACCAGTGTTGCATTCTAAAAATTACAGGTTATGAACAAAAAAGGAAAAATTGTACTCGGAATTTTAGGAGCGGCAGCAGCCGGTGCTGCTATCGGATTGTTACTTGCACCCGACAAAGGGAGTGATCTGCGAAAGAAAATTGCCAAAGCAGCCAATGATTTTGCCTGTGATGTAACTGATATGGTAATGAATAACGCAGCGAAGTATTCCAAAGCTAAAGATCGGATTATAAACGAAGCCAAGGGGTTGAAATCTGACGCGGAGACTCGCTTTGGCAGAGTAAAAGAATCTTTTAGCTAAGCAAAGCACAGGTTGAGATGCAATATGGAGCTGTGTTGTATCTCACCTGTATTATACAACCAGCGAACCCTATATATACCTAACAGAAAGTCAGTTATGGCAGAAATAAAAACGAAGACCGAAAACCTGGTAGAGCATGCAAGCGATTACCTGGAAACACAGCTTCAGCTGGCAATGTTAAATGCTACCGATAAAGCTACGGGCATTGCCTCGCAAAGTCTGTTTACGGTTGTTATAACGATTTTGGTATTGTTTGTAATGTTGTTTTCCGGGCTAGGTTTCAGCTGGTGGATTGGTCGTGCTATAAATAACATGGTAGGCGGTTTTTTTATTGTAGCGGGTATATATATTTTTTTAATCGTTCTTGTATTTCTTCTGTATAAAAAATACCTCGCGCCTGTTGTTAGAAATTTTTTAATTGCGAGAATCTATGAGTAAGATTTTTACCTATAATGATTTGCTGGCAGAAAAAGAGCGCCTACGTACTCTGCGTGAGGAACAAAAGCTTTTGATAAAAGCCGATGTGAAAGAACTGAAAGAAGAGTTGCGCCCACTGATGGCGCTGATTTCCGTGCTCGGTAAAATTACTACGCGTGAAACCCGCAACGATGCAATTGTTTCAACGGGCTCTGCACTTGCCATTGATATGCTGTCGCGTAGAGTTTTGCCAAATAGTAGTTTAGTAAGAATGTTTGTGCCCGGAATATTAAAAAATGTGGCGTCTCATCTATTGTATAGTGCTAAACCATTATTGCAAAAACTTATTGGCAGAAAGAGAAAAGATAATGATGTGGCAGTCCAAAACCCACAATAATGTTTACCGGGAAGGTATAGATGCAACCTGGAACCAGTAACTGCGAATCTCCTGCACTACTTTTAGAAGAGATTCAAAACTGGTAGGCTTCACAATGTATGTATTCGCGCCCAACTCATAGCAGCGCCTGATTTCCGCTTCATTCTTGGTAGTAGTAAAAACAATGACCGGTATTTTTCTGAACACCGGATGCTGTTTGATCTCTCTCAACGCCTCGCGGCCATCTTTCTTGGGCATGTTCAGATCCAGTAGAATAAAACCAGGGTAATGGGCATTACTAATCGATTCCAGAAATCGGATAAGTTCAACGCCGTTCTCTACAAATTCAATTTTTTCAGTGTATCCCTTTTCAGTAAAGGCTGTCTGCATCAGGTAGCGGTCATCAGCATCATCTTCCGCAACCAGAATAAAATCAGTTGTTGGTCTGCTTATCATTCTCAAATATAAACATTCATTTCAGTTGATATTGTAGCTTGTGCCACCAGTGGCACGATAAATCGTGGAATATATTCCACTCTGTTTAAACGCCTCGTTAAATTGCTTTTCCCTAGGGTGGGCATTCTATTTTTGCTTCTGAAACAAACAGGTGTATTATGAGTAAGCCAGTAAAAGGTAAACGTCACCGGGTAAAAAAGAGACAGGAGCAGCGAAGCAGACCCGATCAGCGCGAACGATTTGTAAGAATAAAAACTGCACAGGAAGAAAATACAGAACCATCAGCCGCTTCGCCATCAGAGCAAACCGTGAATGATAAAGCGATGGAAAAACAGCCACGTGTAAACGAAGATGCACAGCGGAATATAGTTAACCATCCTGAGCATGCTGGTGATGATATAACGGATGAACGTGATAAATATTGAATACAAACCATAAGAACATGGAAACCGCCATAATGGAAAACAGAACAGAAGCCATTGCCAAATTCAAAGCGCTGGTAGAAGATGTTGAAATATGCATGCTGGCCACCACCAGCGATACAGGCGAATTGCTGAGCAGGCCTATGGCAACAGCATCGATCGATGATGAAGGCAATGTATGGTTCTTTACCAACGAATTTTCAGAAAAGATTCACGATGCATCGCACAACAACGAGGTATCGCTCATTTATGCGCATCCTGGTAAAAATATATATGTGCATGTGAACGGCTTGAGTACTG
>NZ_DAIQRQ010000004.1:64788-190355 GCF_036786105.1 Ohtaekwangia sp. | reverse complement strand
ATTTATGCGCATCCTGGTAAAAATATATATGTGCATGTGAACGGCTTGAGTACTGTAGTAATCGATAAGAATAAATTAAAGGAATTGTGGAAGCCGTTTCTTAAGGCCTGGTTTCCGGATGGTATAGAAGATCCTAAACTTTGCCTGCTGAAGGTAAGCCCACAGGAAGCTTATTATTGGAACAGTTCTTCCAACATAATGGTAACGTTCTTCCACATCATCAAGGCGGTTGCTACGCAAGAGAAATACGGGGAAGGTGAGGCCGGTAAACTCAAGATTGGCAAGTAATATAAATATACTGCAGGAAACGATACTGCAGAAAATGCCCTGCTGAATCAGGTAACTGCCGGGAAGGATATCAGAAATGTTGTTCCAAAGTTTTCTTTTGATTTTACATCGATGTGTGCCTTGTGGGCCTGCAGTATATTAAGCGTTGCTGCCAGGCCGAGGCCCATGCCATTGCGCTTGGAAGTAAAGTAAGGCTCAAAGAGCTTTGATATATTTTCAGCTGATATACCACAGCCGTTATCTGAGATCTCAACGGTATATAGTGCTGTGCCGGGTTTTACAGCGATCTGCAATTCCCCCTGAATATCTTTCATGGCCTCTACTGCGTTGATAATAATATTCAGAAAGGCCACTTTCAGTTTTTCTGAGTCAGCTTGTATATAGCACGGATATTCAGGATACCGAACATGCATGTTGATATGCTGCAGGGTAATACGATCGAGCGCTGCACTAATGCTGTCGTCCAGGGCGGTTTGCAGAATCGTTTTCTTGAACATCATTTCCGATGGCCGCGCAGAGTTTAGCAGTTCAGTAATAAGGTCGTTGATACGCTTGCTGTTGCGTTGAATGATTTCCAGGAACAACGCATCATCTGCTGATTGATTAACAGGAATAAGCTGCTCTACCGACATCTGTATATTATTTAACGGATTGCGTACCTCATGCGCCAGCGTACGCACCAGTCTGCCCGTAGCCGCCAGTTTTTCTGCCTGGAGTGCAGCTTTCTCTGCCCGCTTCAGGTTCGTAATGTCGTGTATAATGCCTTGAACATAGACAGTACCGGTATCGTCTGTTTCTTGTGTAGCCGAAAGTATACAGTACTTTTTTTCGCCTTGTTTGTTAATGAGTATAATTTCGGCATCGTCTACTTCTCCCGATTGCGATAGACTTTGAAATACGGCATCTTTGCCTTCGGTAATGAGCTCGTATAGTGAGAGCAGAATAAGTTCGTCAGGCGTATAGCCTAAGAGTTCGGCAGTAGCACTGTTCACATTTTTGAAACGCAGCGCTTCATCGGTAATAAATACGGCATCTTTCGATCGCTCAAAAATGCTTCTGTATTTTCGTTCGTTGGCACGCAGCGCTTTGAGCGAAGCTGAGCGTTCCAGCGAATACCGTATACTTCGTTCCAGCTTCTCGGTGTTGAGCTCTGATTTGATCAGGTAATCCATTGCACCGATTTGCATCGCCTCCTGATCAACAGCTTTATTGCCTTTGCCCGTAAGTAAAATGATAGGTTGCTCGCAGTGCATGCGCATCGCTTCTTTTAGCAGGTCGAGCCCGGTTTTGGCACCAAGGCGATAATCCACCAGATATAGGTCGTAAGCAGAAGTTCGAATTGCTTCAACAGCCTGTGCATAGGTTGAACACCATTCAATCGCATAGTCATTGTCTTCAATGCCTTTTATATAGTCGCTGGTGATGATGAAATCGTCTTCATCGTCATCAACGATCACGATACGAATAGCCTGCGAATTTTGCGACATACGATCTTCAGCTTTGTTTTTCCGGAAGTATAAGTATAAATGTTGCGCCCGCTCCTAATTTACCCTCTGCATACATAACACCTCCATGATTATCAGCAATTTTTTTACAGATAGCCAATCCTATACCAGAGCCCGGATATTCTGCTTTTCCGTGCAGCCGCTGAAATATCTGAAAAATCCGTTCCGCATATTCTTCTTCAAAGCCTATCCCGTTGTCTTTGATATATATCTTGAAAAATTCTTTGTCAGCGGGTAAATGATGTTTTTCTTTTTCCTGCTTGCCGATCTTCTCTGTGCCGATTTCAATGACCGGATCAACAGCAGGTTTTTTGAATTTGATAGAATTTGAAAGCAGGTTGTTGAATAGCTGCTTCATCTCGGAAGGCACGGCTTCAATTTTAGGTAGCGATGTAATGATGATCTGTGCGTTATTCTCTTCAATCTTTAGTTCGAGATCCATTTTTACTGTGGCAATCACAGTATTGAGATCTACTTTTTCAAATGCACGCGAGCTGCGCGTGGTACGCGAAAACTCCAACAAGTTATCAATGAGAATACGCATGTTTTCAGTTGAGGCCAGTATGCGCTCCAGGTATAGCACACCTTCTTTGCCCAGTGTTTCTGAGAACTTGGCTTGAAGCCGCTCACCAAAGGTTGATATTTTTCGAAGGGGTTCCTGCAAATCGTGTGAAGCTACGTATGCAAATTCTTCCAGTTCGCGATTCGAACGATTCAGTTCACGTATACTCCGCTCGCGGTCGCGTTCAAAATTTCTGAAAGGTGTAACATCGCGGGTCATGCCTACAAGTTTTGAAGGCGTGCCGCCCGTATCGGTTACTACTTTTGCTTTAGTAGAAACAATCTTGTGGTTTTTATTCTTTGTGATTACTTCATATTCGTACTCAAAACCGGAGCGACTCTCATAAGCATTCTTAATGGCAGCTTCCAGCCCTGCGCGATCGTCAGGTGATATCAACTCATAGTAAAATTCCCGTGTTATTACCGGCAGCTCTGCGCGGGTATATTCAAACAGTTTGTAAAGGCCGTTGGTCCAATGAATGGTTTTCTTTACTATATCATAACTCCAGCTTCCAAGCTGGAGTAGCTCTTCCGTTTCGTCAAAGAGCTCCTGTACAGCTTTAATTTCTTCTTCGCTTTTTAGCTGATCAGTTATATCCTGGGCAATAAAGAGTATAGAAGCAGCATGGCCATCTTCTTTTCTGCGCAACACAGAACCCAGTGTACGGAAATGGCGCCAATGTCCCTGCTTGTGATTTAAGCGACAATTGTATGCGTAGGAATCATTGTTTTGAAGTGTATAGAATTTTTCGAGCTCTTGCTGAACGAGTTGCTGATCGTCTTTAAAAATCAGTGTATCCAGATTACCCTCGCGTATATCTTCGTAAGTGAATCCCAGAAAATCGGATACCTTTTTATTAATGAACTTTAAGCGCTTCTGCTCAACATCAAATACATAGATGATGGCAGGAAAAAGCTCGGCTATTTTTTTGTCAAAGATATCCCGGTTTTCACCCGAGTCGAACAACATCTCCAGGTAATCGATATACTCGCTCATACCTCCTGCTGGAACTCGATGTTGTTAAGCTCCTTGTATTGCTTGATTTTATTATACAGCGTTTTACGATCTATTTTTAAAAGTTTGGCAGCCTTGCTCTTGTTAAAATTAACACGTTTTAAAGCTTCCAGTATAATCTCATATTCAGCATCTATACCTGCTCCCTTTAACCCCGTTTCTTTTATTACTGGGCGAGTATATGAAGGAGCTGCAGGCAACCCGGAAGAATCCATACCATAGGATGGCATCGATGGTGTTGATTGTTCTGAACCGGCATCAAACTGCAGCTTGGTATAATTGGAAACTTCAAACGGAATACTTTTTACATCGATCAGCTCGCCATCGGTAAGCAACGTAGCCCGTTTGATAACATTCTTCAACTCGCGCAGGTTACCGTGCCATACATAGTTTTGAAATATAGTTTCTACTTCCGGTGTAAAGCCTTTAACATTCTTGTTGAGCTCCTGGTTGGTAATGCTGAGGAAATGGCGGGCAAAGATCATTACATCGTTCTTGCGTTCCCGTAATGGAGGCACGTTGATTTGAAATTCATTGAAGCGATGGTACAGGTCTTCACGGAATTTACCATTGCGTGCAGCGTCCCAGAGTTTTTCGTTGCTGGCAACGATAATGCGTACGTCCAGATCTATATCTTTTGTGCCACCTACGCGTCTCATCTTTCGCTCTTGCGTTACACGAAGTAACGACACCTGCACATCGTATGGAAGGTTAGCAATTTCATCGAGGAGGATTGTGCCTCCATTAGCCAATTCAAAACTTCCGATTTTCTGTCCTACAGCACCGGTAAAAGAACCCTTCTCGTGGCCGAACAACTCACTGCCTGCAAGCTCTTTTGATAGTGCACCACAATCTATAGCAATAAAAGGTTTATCGGCACGCTTGCTGCGCTTGTGAATTTCCTGTGCTATGGCTTCTTTACCGCTACCACTTTCACCGTATATAATTACGCTGTAGTTGGTAGGGCCAACAAGATCAATCTGGTTGAGTATATTTTTGAAGTCAGGACTGTTGCCGAAAATATAGGTTTGCCCCACTTCATTCTTTTTCGAGGTGGCAGCTTTTTCGTTTGCACTGTCAGTCGAAGGTGCTGATGGTTGTGTTATTACCGGTTGAGGTTCGTTAAGCGCGCGTTTGATAGTAACCAGTATTTCATCCGGCAGCAGTGGTTTGGTTACATAGTCGATAGCGCCAAGCCGCATCACTTCTACAGCTGTTTTTATATTGCTATAGCCGGTAATGATGATCACCGGAACTGCCGGAAGCTTTTCTTTTATATTCTTCAGAATGGTGGTGCCATCCATGTCTTCCAGTTTGAAATCGCAGAGAATTAAATCGGGGTTTGTGCCTTCCAGTATCTCCAATGCTTTTTTGCCGCTGTTCGCTTCTATTGCTTCAAAGCCATGTTTAGTAAGAAAGCGCTTCAATACAAGGCACATGTCCTTATCGTCATCAATAATTAGAATTTTTTCGGCCATATTGCTGTCAAATATCTCGTATATAATTACTTAAAAAAATTAAGCCCAGAAAGCCCTCATCTGCGCAACGGGTATTTGAAGGTGCTCGCGGTATTTGGTAACGGTTCTTCGAGCGATATTAAAACCACGTGTGGCCAGGAGAGAGGCCAATTGCTGATCAGAATAAGGCGATTTTTTATCTTCGCACTTTATTACCTCTTCTATCTCTTTCTGAATCACTTTGTTGCTGATTACAGCGCCATTCTTGTTTTCAATGCCTTCACTAAATAAACTCTTTAATAAAATCGTTCCAAAGGGAGTCTGCACGTATTTGTTGCAGGTAATACGCGATACGGTGGAGATATCCACGCCGGCCAGCTCCGCTATATTTTTCAAAATCATAGGTCGCAACATAGATTTGTCGCCATCCTGAAAATAATCGAACTGGTATTGAACAATTGCGTTGATTACGTTCAGCATGGTAGTCTCCCGCTGACGTATAGCATTTACAAACCACTCGGCAGAATTCAATTTGCTCTTCAGGTATTGGAAGGTGCGCGTATCTTTTCCCTTCTCAGCTTCTTTTACCATAGCCTTCATGCGGTTGCTGATTACCAGGTTGGCAGAACGTTGATTGGCCAACCGCACTTCCATACCATCATCACGATGGGTTATAATAAAATCAGGTATAATGGTATCGGCAGTGCTTTTCTCTTCGGCGCTTCCTACCGGATTCAGGTTTAATGTGCCCATCATCTCCAGCACCATTCTCAATTCTTCTTCATCGATCTGCAAGGCATGTTCTATCTTTTCAAAATTTCGTGCTTTCAGATCATCGTAGAAGCGCTCCAGAATGGTAAGTGCAGCTTTTACATCCGGACATTTTGTATTCATCCTTTTCAATTGCAACATCATACACTCGCGAATATCGCGCGCACCTACACCGGCGGGTTCACATTGCTGTATAACATGCAATATTTTTTCAGCCTCTTCTCCTTCTATCCATTGCATGGTTTTGAGAGAGAAGTCTTCTGCCAGTGTTTCAAGTGGTGTTTCGAGAAAGCCTTTTTCGTTGAGATTACCGATAATGAATTGCGCGAAGGAATCGTGAGTTTCAGAAAGCTTTACGGCAGATAATTGTTCTGCCAGGTCGATCTTGAAATCGCGTGATGCCACAATAGGTTTGTCGGGCATGTCTTCCTGCTGGTAATATTGTTTGTTTTCAGTTTTATAGTCTGGTATATCATCGTAGCCATATTCGTCCCAGTCCTGAAAATCCTGAACCTCCTCTTTCGCTGTTATTGCTTCGGTCTCTTCAGAATTTTCCTTCTCTTCTATAATTGGATTTTCCTCTAATTCATTCTTTATTCGTTGCTCGAGCTGAAGGCTTGTCAGGTGAAAAAGTTCAAGCATCTGGAGTTGCTGCGGATTTATCTTCAGTTGCTGCTTTTGCGTTAGATTCTGACGTAACATAGCTAATGGTTTTGGTTTAAATATTATTTCTTATGCAACCCTAAAACCAAATTTGAGATACGTGGTTATTAAATTTCAATGTTCTGAATATCAGATATTTATATGTAAAATAAAAACCCACAAACTAATGTCTATAGTGGAATATTGTGGAAATATTTGCACACGCTGTAGAAATAAGTCTATCGTATGAGAAAGTATGTGGCAATCACGTATGCAGCCTTTGTTATTTCATTGATCATTTTATTGGGTATTGCTTTCAATTACTATACACGCATGGTGCGGTATAATTATGCCATCACCTGGGTTGAACACACCCATGAAGTACTGCGTGAGATAAAAAATCTGGAAAGTACGTTTAAAGAAGTCGAGAGCAGTCAACGTGGCTTTTTGCTAACGGAAGACAGTGCATTTATAGCGCACTATCGCGAAATGACGGTAACCATAACAGCATCGTTCAAAAGGCTGCTTCAGCTTACACAGGATAACCCCACACAACAAAAAAATCTTGGCGAACTTAACTATGTGCTGGCACGAAGACTTGATATACTGGACGATGGGTTTATACTCTATAAAGCCGATAAAAGCATCTTCATAAAACGACTGGAAGATGGCAGAAAAGTGATGGAGAATTGCCTTGCCATACTGCACGCCATGGAGCGCGAAGAACAACGGCTGCTCATGCTTCGCCGCAGAACCATGAGTACGTATGAAGCATCTTCTTCCAATTACTCAGTAATCGTATTTGCATTTTCATTCGTCATTTTCATTGCTACATTTTTATTGATTATCCGTGAGTTGTCGAGACGCTTCCGCTATCAGCGCGACCTCGAACAAAAAGTAACGGAGCTCAACCAAACCAATTCTGAATTGGAGCAGATTACCTTTGCAGCCTCGCACGATTTGCAGGAACCCCTACGAAAGATTCTTACGTTTAGCGATATGCTTAGTGTAAAATATACCCGCGAAATGTCTGCGGATGCTATACGTGTGGTAGACCGGTTGCAACATGCCGCCAAGCGCATGCAGGGTCTTGTGGAAGATTTAATGAACTTTACCAAGTTGGCTGGCTTGAAAGAACCTGCCGAACAAGTGCCGTTAAAGGAAGTGCTGGAAGATGTACAACAGCAACTCCACCAGGAGTTTATAGCCAAAGATGCCAGGCTTTCCATGGATTTAAAGCTGCCAGTTATACAAGGGAATCGTGCACAACTGCAATTGCTTTTTTATGCACTGCTCGACAATGCACTTAAGTTTTCGCGCGAGCAGGTGGCTCCCGTTATTTTTATTATAGCACAGGAGGCTTTACCGGCAGAGCTCGAAGAAAAATTTCGTGTAAAATATGACAGCGTGCGCTATACAAAGATTATCGTGCGCGACAATGGTATAGGATTCGATAATGAATTTGCAGACAAAATGTTTAATCTTTTTCAACGACTGCATTCGCAGGAATCGGAATACGAAGGGAAAGGTATAGGGCTTACCATTGTGAAGCGGATTATGACAAATCACTCTGGTTTTATAACAGCGCATGGTAAGGTGATGGAAGGTGCTGAGTTTGCACTATATTTTCCGTTGACTACAAACTAGTTTGATCGGCTTTCGCTTTCGCCATCTTTTTTGTTGTGTGCGAATAACTGATCTTTTCATCAGGCAACACAATTTGCATATCGTCTCCCGCCATTACTTGCACGGTGCCTTCTGCTACGGTCACCGTAGTGTTATCGGGCGTTGCTTTTACACCAAGTGCGCTACCTGTAACAAGCGTACAAAACTCCTGGCTATGGATGATGAAAGGACGAAGCGAATCTTTGTGTACTTGAAAAAATGCTTCACCCGACAGGTATACTTCCCGCTTGAATCCTTTGAAGATTTCCGGATAACGAAGGGTTGCTTCATTGTGAAGTTCCACACGCGAACCATCGGAAAGTGTAACAACAGATTGCTCGCCACGAGCAGTATGATGTTCCTTATAGGTAATCGAATAAGATTTGTATTCGGTATACTTCCCCAGAAAAAAGATAGCAATGCCTGCACAGAGGAAGAACGCGATGGAGTTAGTGATCTTTTTTAGTTGATAGGAATTTCTGCTGCGTTGTGACTCATCGCGTGCGTGTGCCGAAGCGGAGGACGATGTCCTGTTGATTATTACGGATTGATCATTATCGTTTCGCTTCTGCCCCACAGCTTTAAGGGAGTAAAATTTCCACTTTGGTGTAAGAGCACAAAGACAAGCGTGTTATTAAATCGTAAAGAGATTATTAAAGCAATCCAGAGGGATGAGGTACACTAGGCATGTACATTCTTTCTGAACTGAACAGGGCCTTTGTAATTCTTGATATCGATAACACGTCCTGATTGCAATGCAATAATTTTTCCTTCGCGGATTAATGTATTGGCTACGAGTTCAACCTGATCTATAAGCAGACTCCAGTTCTGTTGATCAATAGCGCGCGCTACATCTGAGGGATCAAACGTTTTTTCGGTCCCCCGCTCTTCAGCCAGTTTCAAGATTACTTTCCGGATGTCGTCAGCAAAAACCATAAGCAAATGCAATGTGCATAGTGAGACAACACTGAACAATGGGTCTTGGTTCTTTCAGTTGTATGTTTTAAAGGTATTGATTATGCTCTCTACCTTTTTGACCTTTTTATTAAGATACAAAAAAACCAGGTTGGTCACTTCTCCACCAGCATAATCGTGGAATATTTTCTGATCTCTAAGTAAAAGTGTTTGGCCTTGTAATATCAGGTATAAAGACAATTCCTGATGTGCTTTGCAGCATGTGAGTAAAAACCAGCGTATTTTTGTAAGCATGACTGTATCGCATTTTATTGCCGAGGCCAGAGAACCACACCGTGAGATTATGACGATCTTGCGTGCCTGGGTGCGAGACCTGGGCGCCCACATGCAGGAGAAAATCAGTAATAAAGTCCCTTACTTCTATTTACATGGACCACTATGTTATTTCAGCGCTGCCGCTGAAGGTATTGATATTTGTTTTTCGCGAGGCAATGAAATCTCCGATGACCAAAAGCTTCTCGAAGCAAAAGGCCGTAAGCATGTGCGGTCAGTTACGTTTCATAGCGTAGCTGAGCTTGAAGAGAATGAAGAGACCTTGCGACATATTCTGAATGAAGCAGCCATCCTGAACGAATACCATTTTAGACAGAAAAAAAAGAAGAGCGCCCATGCGTGACGCAGACACACTCCCCGATGACGATGATGAATTGTTTGAACACCATCGCATCGTAGCGGACCCCAAGCAAAGCCTGCTTCGTATCGATAAATTTTTGATGGATCGCCTGCCTAATGTAACCCGCACCAAAATTCAGACGGGTATACATGATGGGTTCGTAAGAGTGAATGACAAGGCAATAAAGCCGAATTACAAAATACATCCGAATGATGTTATAACGGTCTCTTTACCAGAGCCTCCCCGCGATACTGATATCGTTCCTGAAAATATACCACTCAATATAGTTTTCGAAGATGAGCACTTGCTGGTAATCAACAAGCCTGCCGGCATGGTAGTGCATCCTGCTTATCAAAACTGGAATGGAACAGTAGTAAATGCACTGGCCTACCACTTTCAAAACCTGCCGCAAATGCAAGGCAATGAAGGCAGGCCAGGACTGGTACATCGTATAGATAAAGATACTTCCGGCTTATTGGTTATCGCGAAGGATGAAATAAGCCTGAGCGGACTGGCGAAACAATTTTTTGATCATAGCATTGAGCGTACTTACAATGCCCTGGTGTGGGGCGTGCCCGAGCCGGCTGCCGGAACGATCCATGTAAACGTAGGTCGCAGTTTAAAAGACAGGCGCGTAACCGTTGCATTTCCCAACGGCGATATGGGCCGGCATGCGATAACGCACTATAAAATGCTGCGCGACTTTCGTTATGTGTCACTGATAGAATGCAAACTTGAAACCGGGCGAACACACCAGATACGGGCGCACATGAAATATATAGGCCACCCGCTGTTTAATGATGCTACTTATGGTGGCGATCAGATATTGAAAGGCACTACCTTTTCAAAATACAAGCAATTTGTGGAGAACTGCTTCGAGGCTATTCCTCGGCAGGCGCTGCATGCCAAAACACTGGGTTTCATTCACCCGGTAACCAAACAATTCCTCCAATTTGATTCAGCCCTGCCTCAGGATTTTATGGATGTATTGGATAAGTGGGAGAACTATGTGAAGTATAATTGAGATGGCTGCTGGCCACTAGCTGCAGGAAGTGTGAGAGTGAGATGTTGTTAACTTCAAAGTCCGTTAGCCGATGTTCCTTGTTCAATTTACAAGGAAGGTGCGGAAGATGTACTACTATATCTTTGTGTAACTTTGTGCCTTCTTCGTGCACTTTGTGTAGCTGGATTTGATTTTCCGAGAACGTATAACGGCCAACGGTCACTCCAGAAAGTAAAAGACACTGTTCGATGTGTAGACACATCAACAGGAAAGAAGCAACATGTCTAACCTTGTCAGTTTAGAATATCGCTATAGTTCTTTAGCTTAAAGCGGCCTTTAAAAAGCCGGTCTTAGCTTGCGGTTATTACCCAGCGCCTGACTAATCTCCTTCAGCGCTTCGCGTTTAAATTTCTGGTAACTGGCTTCATCGAGTGTGGTGTAGCGGAGGCCTTGTATATACTCCAGTACTTTCTCGGTTTGTACCTGATCAAGAGAAGCAAGCGACTCCATGATCTGATTTTTTTTACTTGCGGTTGTCATACATGTATGTGGTTGTTGACTATACAAATAACGTAAATCATGAACAGGATGTTCAATTGCTATATGGTCTATTAACAGTAATACAACACGGTGGTAATATTTAGGCGGAAAAAGTTAAAAATCATATATAGTTAAATACTTATCCTAGTCTATCAACCTGAAAAATTAGGGAGTATTTACTTCATGATATCCCCCGGTATTGTTGTCTGTCCAACTCATGGGGTAATTGTGATCAACAAATTCCAGCGAATCTTCGGTCAGGTATAGCGGGTGGAATGTATCAACCATTACGGCCAGTTCATGCGTTTCTTTCGCTCCTATACTTTTCTCTACGGTGCCTGGATGCGGGCCGTGTGGCAACCCTCCGGGATGAAGGGTGAACGACCCGCGTTCAATGCCCCGGCGGCTCATAAAATTGCCTTCTGCATAGTATAGAACTTCGTCAGAATCGATGTTGCTGTGGTTATAGGGTGCAGGTATAGCCTGTGGGTGATAATCAAACAGACGCGGCACAAACGAGCATATCACAAAATTATGTCCCTGAAACGTTTGATGCACCGGAGGTGGCTGATGAATGCGACCTGTGATAGGCTCGAAGTCGTGAATAGAAAAAGCGTAGGGCCACAGAAACCCATCCCATCCGACAAGATCAAGCGGGCTGTAATCGTATATATACTGATGCAGATACCCCTGCTTTTTTATTTTCATCAAAAATTCACCGCGTGTTGCATCGGTAACAAGTTCGTGCGGAGGACGGATGTCGCGCTCGCAGTAGGGTGAATGTTCGAGCAATTGGCCGAGCTGATTTCGGTAACGCTTTACTGTTTCTACCGGAGAAGCCGATTCAATGATCAACAATCGCAGTGGCCCTTCTTCAAACTCAAGTCGGTATATAACCGTGCGTGGTATAACTACGTAGTCGCCCTGGTGAATTTCGAGCTTACCAAAAGGAGAAATGAGCGTACCCTTGCCATCGTGTACAAACAGTACTTCATCGCCTTCGGCATTTTTATAAAAGTAATCCATGCTGCGCTTGCGCGGAGAACAGATGGAAATTTTACAGTCGTTGTTCATGAACAGTGTTTTACGCGCATCGAGGTAGTCATCGCCGGTAGTACCCACGTTGGAAGTGTTAAGGTGTGTATGGCGCAGCGCATAATCATCAATCTTTTTGGGCCCATACGGCACAGGGTCTTTCAACTGTTTAATGCGTGTAGGCGGGTAGATGTGATACAGGGTAGAATATATACCAGAGAAGCCTTCTGAGCTCACGAGTTCTTCCTTATACAGACTTCCATCAGGTTGACGAAACTGTGTATGGCGCTTGGGTGGAATATTGCCGAGTCGATAATAGTACATACCAGTGAAATTGATTTACGATAAAATTACGCAATCGACTGGAGCCAATATCGTGTTCCAAAGCCTCTTTGGTAAAATCAACTTTTGCAAAATAAAAAACTCCTCTGCACGCACCAGGCGAACAGAGGAGCTATTACTTATTTGGGAGTATATCTCGGTGCGATCAGTATTTGAATACTTTGCCGTTGGCCATTACTTCCTGCGTCTTCTCATCGAAGGTAACTTTTGCTCCGGTATGTACGGCAGCATTGGTCATGATGGTAGCAATAGAGTGCATATAACCTGCTTCCACCGGTGCATTCGGCTGCTGGCGACTGCGCACACATTCCATCCAGTTGCGCATGTGCGCGGATGTGAGCGCATCACCACCGGTGTTGGCAGATGCTACTACCTTCTCTGCATTCTGGGCGATATCAAGTTCAGGCAAAAGATTGGCCTGCATGTTCATGGCCTTGGCGTGGTTTTCACGAAGCCCGCCCTTGGGTGAAAGTTTATTGGTGTTTAGATTCAACTCGCCTCCGTTGGAATAATATATCTCAGCAGGACTTTCATCACCGTTCATCATGCGCGATGTAAACTGTACCTGGAATCCTTGCTTGTCATCACCGTAATCAAATACGGCTGTAGTGGTGTCCCAATTCTTACGGCCGTCTTTCCAGAAATATACACCACCGTTGGCTACCACACTGCGTGGATGTTTAAGACCGCTGAACCAATGCACTGTATCGATCTGGTGACTCATCCACTGACCCGGCATACCGGAAGAGTATGGCCAGAATAAACGATACTCCAGGTATTTACGCGGATCGAAATTCTCGAACGGGCGGTTCATCAGGAAGCGCTTCCAGTCTGTATCCTGCTCGCGCAGTTCGGCTACCAGGGCAGGTCTTCTCCAACGGCCGGGCTGGTTCACATTCCAGCTAAGCTCTACCATTACAATCGGACCAAATTTACCGCTCTGTATATATTCTGCAGCTGCATGATAGTTAGCACCGCTTCGGCGCTGAGATCCGATCTGTACAATCTGTTTCGACTCTTTTACCGCCTTTAATGCCGCACGGTTATCTTCCATTGTTTCGGCAAAAGGTTTTTCGGTATAAGTATCGCAGCCTGCCCTTACGGCTTCAATAGTATGCAACGCATGTTGAAAGTCGGCCGTGCTGATGATTACAGCATCCAGGTCTTTAATCTTGTAGAGCTCGTCATTGTTAATACAAGCCTGTATGTCGTGACCCATTTTTTCTTTGAGAAAGGCTTGTCCTTCTTCTCTTCTTTTTTTCCACAGATCCGATACGGCTATAATATCGAAATTCAATTCCTGGCAGTGATTTTGAAAGGCGGGGAAGAGCGACTGACGGAAACGATCGGAAAAGCCGACAATCCCTACGCGAACGCGATCATTCGCCCCTATAATATTAGCATAACTTTTAGCCGAAAACGCCAATGCTCCAAGCGATGCGGCTGCCGTTTTCTTAATAAATGTTCTTCTCGAGGTTTTCATATTAACGTATGGTTTAGATCTGAGTCATTTCCTCGTGCCCTGCATGAGCCGGAAGTATATATTATTTTAATTCTTTGATCTTGATGCTTCGGAACGAAACATAGTCGCCATGGTCCTGCAGCAGAATGTGGCCTTGCTCGGCCATACCAAAATTATCCCACTGCGCATATTTGCTGCGTGCCACCAATGCCCTGTAGATATTATTTCCGCGGATATATTCCACTACTTTATAGCCATTGAGCCAGTGTTCTACGTGGTTATCGGGATATACAATTACGCGACCCTGGTTCCATTCGCCAATCTTTTTTATACCTCTTGGATTTTTGTCGGCCGGTATCAGATCATAAAGTGATCCCAATGTACGGTTGCCTACAGCACCAAGCTTTGCGTCCGGATGTTTCTCATCATCCAGAATCTGAAATTCAAGTCCTATAGCAGAACCCTGGTTGTTCTCTTTTTCAGTAACGAAATACTTTACTCCGCTGTTGGCACCTTCACTTAATCTGAATTCAAATTGAAGATCGAAAGCTCTAAATTCAGGTACCGTTACTATATCACCACCGTTTTGCGATTCCCCACCGGCAGACTTGATTACGCTGAGCGTGCCATCTTTGATCTCCCATCCTTTTTCCGGAAATTTATCTTTATAAGCACCGCGCCAGCCTTGTGTTGTTTTGCCGTCCCACAGAAAAGCATAACCATTCTTTTTTTCTTGTGTGGTGAGTGTATTCGGAACAAGATTTACTACATATATAGCATCATCCGGTGAAGGCGTGAGGTTTTCGGTTTTAATGCGAATGTTTTTGAACCAAACATGTTTGCCTGCTTCTTCCGGTTTGCCGATTGCGTGTACCTGCAATGCAATGAAACCTTTCAGCGTCATATCATCCACCACATTGGCGCAGGGTATATTATTTACCCACGTACGAAGCGAATTGCCGATTGCTTCAATGCGCATGGTGTTCCACTCGTTGTTGCGATAGGCATTTTTAGCGAGTGTATTTAATTCAAGCGGGTATAGCCACAGTCTTCTCGATTCATCATATATACCGCCACACCACTTGCGTGAAGAAGGGTCTATATCCAGCTGGTACCCAAAGACTTTTCCATCAAGATAATCCGGCTTGCTTTCACTGCGAAACTGCACACCTGAGTTGGTGCCATCGTCCATTTTAAAATCCAGCTCCAATATAAAATCACCAAAGGTTTCTTCGGTAACAAGAAACGAATTGGGAGAGTCCTGTATAGTAGTGCCTACAATCATTCCGTTCTCTACAGTATAAGGTGCTTTGCCATTTATCTGCTTCCAGCCTGTAAGATCTTTCCCGTTAAAAAGTTTACGCCAGCCTTTATCGGCCTTCTGTGCATGGCTCAGAAGAGATGCGAAAACAAATAGGAGTGTAACGATTCTTTTCATGATGCGTGTGAAAAAAGTTTAAAGTTTAGTTGCTATTGCGTTAACTATATATTTAATCGGTTAAGTTCTTTTACGGCATGGTCGCACGCCCGTGCCGTGAGTGCCATATAGGTGAGCGATGGATTAACACTGGCATTGGAAGTCATGCATGCACCATCGGTAACAAAAACATTTTTTGCTGCGTGCACCTGGTTGAAGGCATTCAATACGGATGTTTTCGGATCGCGGCCCATGCGCGCTGTACCCATCTCGTGATTTGCATTGCCCGGGAAAGAAGTATTTACATACGGCCGTACATTTTTATACCCCACCGCTTCCAGCATTTCCGCAGCCGAGTTAGCCATGTCTTGTTGCATAGCCAGTTCGTTGGCTCTAAACGCGCAATCAATCGAAAGCGTGTTGCGTCCGTATTTATCTTTCTGTGAAGTGTTCAAGGTTACGCGGTTATCCTGGTAAGGAAGGCATTCACCGAAAGCGCCCAGCCACATGCTCCATGGCCCAGGGGTCTGTACGGCTTCTTTCAATGCCTCTCCAATATTATCAGACTCCAAATAGCTCTTCCAACCCTGACGCGAGGCCCCGCCCATGATGCCAAAACCTCGTATATAATTCATTTCAGTTTTGTGAAGGTTGCGAAAACGAGGTATATAAATACCGTTTGGCTTTCGCCCGATGTAGTATTGGTCTTCAAATCCTTCAATGGTGGCGTTGGCCCCTGCAAATTTGTGATGGTCCATCAGGTTGCGGCCCAACTGGTCGCTATCATTTCCAAATCCGTTCGGGAACCGGTTTGAGATGGAGTTTAGCAGAATGAAGGTAGTGCCCAGTGTAGAAGCATTCAGAAAAATGATGCGGGCATAGTACTCGGTCACTTCATTCGTTACAGCATCTGTAACTTCTACTCCGGTTGCTTTGCCTTTTTGTTCATCGTAAAGTACTTTGTTTACAAGCGAGTTGGCGCGCAGCGTGAGATTGCCCGTAGCAAATGCAGCAGGTAATGTGCTTGAGTTACTGCTAAAGTATGCTCCATACGGACACCCGCGATGACACAAGTCTCTGGTTTGACAGGCACCTCTCCCTTTTTTTGGCTGCGTGAGATTCGCTACACGCCCGGGAGTAATTCTTCGATCCGGAAAGATTTTTTCGGCAGTTTCCTTGAAATGTTTCTCCACGCAGTTCAATTCCATCGGAGGTTGATATTTCCCATCCGGGAAATGCGAGATTCCTTCTGCCTGTCCATTCACACCAATAAATGTTTCTACATGATCGTACCATGGAGCGAGATCTTTATAGCGTATCGGCCAGTCTACACCATGGCCATCTTTAAGGTTGGCTTCAAAATCAAGATCGCCCCACCGATAACAGTGTCGCCCCCAAAGAACAGAGCGGCCACCCACTATATTTCCCCGAATCCAGTCGAAGCGTTTCACTTCGGTATAGGGGTTTTCTACGTCATTGATGTAGTAATGCTTATTATCGGCCCGAAAAGAATAATGTCGTGTTTGGATGAATGAATTTTTCCGATCCTGTTGCGTAAGCACTCCGCCATGATCAATCTGCCAGGGATCTTTTGTTGCTGTCGGGTAATGAGGATGCACCAGCTCCGTGCCCCGTTCCAGCATCAACACTTTCAATCCCTTTTCGCAAAGTTCTTTGGCTGCCCAGCCTCCACTAATTCCGGAGCCAACAACAATTGCATCGAATGTGTTTTGCTCACGGGCTTTTCCGTTCAGGTTCATGTACTTCAATTTCGTACTCTAAAATTCTAAAATCCTGGTTACAGGAGAAATAAGTTTTTCAAACGGTAACGGGATCGGTCACAACGTGCTATAAGCCCCTCTGTGCATTGCCTGCGAATAGCCTATCAGATGTAAGTATTTTTAAATCGAATTAAATTTTTCCATTTCCTTTAGCATTCGACCTCATGTTATATTTTTGCGCAATTTTGTACATACCACTCCACTACGAAAATGCCAAGAGACAGAAGTATTCGCTCCGTACTGATCATCGGTAGCGGCCCCATTATTATTGGTCAGGCTTGTGAATTCGATTATTCCGGTTCGCAGGCTGCACGCTCACTACGTGAAGAAGGAATTGAAGTCGTGCTGATCAATTCTAATCCGGCTACGATCATGACCGACAAAGTCACGGCCGATCACGTGTACCTGAAGCCGCTCACAAAGAAGTCGATCCGGGAAATTCTGGAGAAACATCACATCGATGCGGTACTGCCCACCATGGGTGGACAAACTGCTTTGAACCTTTGCATTGATTGCGACAAAGCAGGTATCTGGCAACACTACGGTGTTCGCATTATAGGAGTTGATATCAAAGCGATTGAAACCACGGAAGACCGCGAGAAATTCCGCCTCAAAATGCTGGAGCTTGGCGTGGGTGTTTGTAAAGGCGGAACAGCCTCTTCATTCCTTCAGGGAAAAGAGATAGCGCAGGAAATTGGCTTCCCGCTGGTGATTCGTCCTTCCTATACACTCGGTGGAACGGGTGGAGCTTTTGTAAATGATCCGGAAGATTTTGACGAGGCGCTTAACCGTGGCTTGCATGCTTCGCCTATTCACGAAGTGCTGGTGGAGCAAAGTATCATGGGCTGGAAAGAATACGAGCTTGAATTGCTGCGCGATAGCATTGGCAACGTGATCATCATCTGCTCGATCGAAAATTTCGATCCCATGGGTATACATACCGGAGATTCGATCACCGTGGCTCCTGCCATGACGCTGCCCGATACGGTATACCAAAAGATGCGCGACCTCGCCATCAAAATGATGAATGGTATTGGTCAGTTTGCCGGTGGATGTAATGTGCAGTTCTCACTCAATCCGGATAATGACGATGACATTATCGGTATCGAGATCAACCCGCGTGTGTCGCGCTCTTCTGCGCTGGCATCAAAGGCAACGGGTTATCCTATCGCCAAGATTGCTGCCAAACTGGCCATTGGCTACAACCTCGATGAATTGAAGAATGCAATTACCGGAACCACTACTGCATACTTTGAACCTGCTATTGATTATGTAATCGTAAAAATACCGCGTTGGAACTTCGATAAATTTCACGGTGCAGACCGCAGGCTTGGTTTGCAAATGAAATCCGTAGGAGAAGCGATGGGTATCGGAAGAAATTTCCAGGAAGCTTTGCAGAAAGCTTGTCAGTCGCTCGAGATCAGAAGAAACGGTCTGGGTGCCGATGGAAAGTCGCTCACCAAGCAGGATGAAATTTTATACAGCCTCGAGAATCCATCCTGGAATCGCATCTTCCATATATACGATGCACTGAAGCTCGGTATACCGATGAAGACGGTTCAGAAATTGACGAAGATTGACCGCTGGTTTTTGAAACAGATCGAAGAACTGATCGAACTCGAAAAAGAAATTGAGAAGCATACCATTGAAAATATACCGGCATCACTGATTCGCATCGCGAAAGAAAAAGGATATGCCGATCGCCAGATCGCACACCTGCTCGATTGCTACGAAAGTGAAGTTCACAAGAAGCGCATGGATCTCGGCATCAAGCGCGTGTACAAGCTGGTAGATACCTGTGCTGCTGAGTTCGAAGCAAAAACTCCATACTACTATTCAACATTCGATTCTGAAAACGAATCGCAGGTTTCAAACAAGAAGAAAGTAGTGGTGTTAGGTTCAGGCCCTAACCGCATTGGGCAAGGTATAGAGTTCGACTACTCTTGTGTGCATGGTGTACTCGCTGCCAAGGAGTGCGGCTACGAAACGATCATGATCAACTGTAACCCGGAAACAGTTTCTACAGACTTTGATATTGCTGATAAACTATATTTCGAACCGGTATTCTGGGAACATATATACGACATCATTCAGCATGAAAAGCCCGAGGGTGTAATCGTTCAGCTTGGTGGACAAACCGCGTTGAAGCTGGCAGAGAAACTCGAGAAGTACGGTGTGAAAATAATCGGGACATCATTCGAGGCACTTGATCTGGCCGAAGACCGGGGCCGATTCTCTACGCTGCTGAAGGAACTCGGTATACCCTATCCTGAATTTGGTGTTGCAAAGAATGCGGATGAAGCGCTTGAAGTCTGCAAAACGATAGGCTTCCCGTTGCTGGTGCGCCCTTCGTATGTACTCGGCGGACAGAGTATGAAGATTGTGATCAACGAGCAGGAGCTTGAGCATCACATCCTCGACATCTGGAAACACTTGCCGGATAACAAAGTGCTGCTCGACCACTTCCTCGATGGTGCAATTGAAGCCGAAGCCGATGCAATCTGCGATGGTGAAAATGTATATATCATCGGCATCATGCAGCATATAGAGCCCGCCGGTATACACTCAGGCGATTCGTATGCTGTGCTGCCCCCGTATAACCTGGGCGATCTGGTGATCAAACAAATTGAGCACTATACACAGAAGATCGCCGTAGCGCTGAAGACCGTTGGTCTGATCAACATTCAATTCGCGATCAAGAACGATAAAGTATATATCATTGAAGCAAACCCGCGTGCGTCCAGAACGGTACCGTTCATCTGCAAAGCATACGATGAGCCGTATGTAAACTATGCTACCAAGGTGATGTTGCGCGAGAAGAAGGTGACCGACTTCACATTCAATCCTACCCGCAAAGGATACGCGATTAAAGAACCGGTGTTCTCTTTCCACAAATTCCCGGAAGTAAACAAGGAGCTCGGTCCTGAAATGAAGTCAACCGGTGAAGCCATTTATTTCATCGATGACCTGATGGACGACTACTTTATGAAAATATATTCAGAACGAAATCTGTATCTGAGCCGTTAAACAGACGTGACTTATTGGTGATACTTCATGGCCCTGAAAATTTTTTTCAGGGCCTATTTTTTGGGTAGGCGGAATCAAATTCCTGAATTTTGCAACGCTGCGTAAAGCCATGATTACATCAACTTTACCCAATTGCTAATTCCCCGCGAACCTCTACCTTTGTATTCCTGTTTAGGGTTAAAACAAGCGCGCTATGTTACGATTCCTCATCATACTTGGTCTTATCGTATATGTCTTTTACAAAGTCGGTTCTTTCTTCTTTCGCGCAGGAGCAGCATCGCAGGAACTGAAGGCCTACAAGCAGCGTGAAAAAGCTGCCACACAAACCAAAAAAGGCAAGGTTAAAGGTGGCGAGTATGTTGATTATGAAGAAATAAAATAATCCCCCGGCTATTCGCTCGCGTTATCCCTTCATCTTTTGATTTTTATTTTCTTTCTGCATGAAATTCCATTTTTATAAATACCAGGCAACCGGCAACGACTTTGTAGTGATCGACAATCGCGACAACAAATTGTCTTTTACCCGCGAGCAGATCGAACGCATCTGTCATCGTAAGTTTGGTGTTGGGGCCGATGGTCTCATGCTGATCGAGGAACATCCTTCTCTCAATTTCAACCTGGAATATTTTAATAGCGATGGCTCCCAAAGTCTCTGTGGCAACGGCAGTCGTGCGGCGGTGCATTTTGCATCGCAGCTGGGTTTGGTAAACGGCCACTCCAGCTTTCAGGCTTATGATGGGCCGCATGTGGCAGACTTGTTGCCATCGGGCATAATCCGGTTAAAAATGAATGATGTGTCTGAAATTAAAACAATGGGCAACGATCACTTTTTAAATACCGGCTCCCCGCACTACATACGCTTTGTCGAAAATATCCATCAATACCCGGTGGTGGAGGAAGGCAGAAAAATCCGGTATAGCGATGCATTCAAACCGGGCGGCACCAATGTGAATTTTGTAGAGCGCCTGTCTGACAACACCATTTTTGTTAGAACCTATGAACGTGGCGTAGAAGATGAGACGCTTTCTTGTGGCACGGGTGTTACGGCAGCTGCGTTAGCCGCATCTTTATCAGGATATTCTTCGCCAGTTAACATTAAAGTAATGGGGGGAGAACTCTCGGTTGAATTTAAATCCAGCCAGTCCGGCACATTCTCCGAAATTTACCTCATCGGTCCTGCCAAAATGGTCTTCGAAGGCGACTTGGAATTATAGTTGATAGTCGTCTTTCTTGTGGCCGGAGAAATATTTCCCACGACAAACAATTTACTAACTTTGACGCCCCTGAGTCCTGCTGCAGGCTTTTTGACCTGTTCAATACTCCGGTGTTTTTTAACCATTTATTAGCTCATGCTGAAACTCATTGCCAAATTATTCGGAACCAAGTCGGAGAAAGACATCAAGCGCATGATGCCGCTGGTGGAACAGACCAAGCAGGAAGGCGAAAAACTGAAGTCACTAAGTCACGATGATCTTCGTCTGGAAACGAAAAAGATCCAGGACTTTATCAACGAAGAACTCAAAGATATAGATGATCAGATAGCATCCCTCCATAAAAAGATTGCTGATAATCCTGACCTCGAGATAAATGATAAAGACGCCATCTTCCAGGAGATCGATAAGATTGAAGAAGACCGTAACAAGGAGCTCGAGAAAGTGCTGATGAAGGTTCTGCCAAAGGCCTTCGCAATAGTACGAGAAACTGCAAGGCGTTTCAAGGAAAATGAATACCTGGAAGTTTCTGTGCAAGACTACGATCGCCAGTTTGCAGTAGGGCGTGAGAATATCAGGATCGAAGGCGACAAAGCGCGCTGGTATAATAAATGGATGGCTGCCGGCAACATGATTACCTGGGACATGGTGCATTACGATGTGCAGGTAATTGGTGGTATTGCCCTCCACGAAGGTAAAATTGCTGAAATGGCGACCGGTGAAGGTAAAACCCTGGTGGCTACATTACCGGCTTTCCTCAACGCACTGGCCAAGCGTGGCGTTCACATCGTAACGGTAAACAACTATCTGGCCACCCGCGACAGCGAGTGGATGGCTCCCATCTTCCAGTTCCACGGCATCAGCATCGATTGTATTGACAAGCATGAGCCGAATTCTACAGCGCGCAGAAATGCGTATCGTGCCGATATTACGTATGGAACCAACAATGAATTTGGTTTTGATTACTTGCGCGATAACATGGCGCGCGATCCTGAAGAGCTTGTGCAGCGTTCGCACCACTATGCCATGGTGGATGAGGTTGACTCTGTATTGATCGATGAAGCCCGTACACCCCTCATTATTTCCGGACCAGTTCCGCGCGGAGATCAGCATGAATTTTACGATCTCAAGCCACGCATCTATAAACTCGTGGAGGCTCAGAAGAAGTTGGTGAATGATTATCTCACCGCTGCCAAAAAACAATTATCGGAAGGCAACGAAAAAGATGGCGGACTTTCATTGTTCCGTGCTCATCGTGCAATGCCGAAATATAAACCGCTGATTAAATTCCTTAGTGAGGCAGGAAGTAAAGCTGTTCTTCAAAAAACCGAGAACTATTACCTGCAGGACAACAAGCGCAATATGCCTGAGGCCGACAAGCCTTTGTATTTTGTGATCGATGAAAAAGATAACAGCGTTGAACTGACTGAAAAAGGTATAGATCTGATTACTGGTGAAGGCGAGGATCATAACTTCTTTATACTTCCTGAAATTGGTACAGAGCTGAGCAAGCTGGAAAAAGATACATCATTGGATGATGCTGCAAAATTCCATAAGAAAGAAGAGCTTATTCGCGATTATCAGGTGAAGTCGCAGCGCATTCATAGCGTAAACCAACTGTTGAAAGCCTATACATTGTTCGAAAAAGATACCGAGTACATCATTGTAGATGGCAAGGTAAAGATTGTAGACGAACAAACGGGTCGTGTGCTGGATGGAAGACGTTATTCAGATGGCTTGCATCAGGCCATTGAAGCAAAGGAAAATGTGAAAGTGGAGGATGCAACACAAACATACGCAACCATCACATTACAAAACTACTTCCGTATGTATCACAAGCTTGCAGGTATGACCGGTACGGCAGAAACGGAAGCAGGTGAATTGTGGGACATATACAAACTTGATGTAGTAGTAATCCCTACGAATAAGCCGGCCGTTCGTAAAGATTATGATGACCTCGTGTATAAAACCATGCGCGAGAAATTCAATGCTGTTATCGATGAGGTTGTAAAACTTACCGGCGAAGGACGCCCGGTGCTGGTGGGTACTACTTCAGTAGAAATATCCGAGATCGTAAGTCGCATGCTGCAGATGCGCAAGATCAAGCACCAGGTATTGAACGCCAAGCAACACCAGCGCGAAGCGGAGATTGTAGCGGAAGCAGGTAAGCCCGGAACAGTAACGATCGCTACCAACATGGCGGGTCGTGGTACCGATATTAAACTTACACCTGAATCAAGAGCTGCCGGTGGCTTGGCCATTATCGGTACAGAGCGTCACGAGTCAAGGCGGGTAGACCGCCAGTTGCGTGGTCGTTCCGGCCGCCAGGGAGATCCGGGAACTTCACAGTTCTATGTATCACTGGAAGATAACCTGATGCGTTTGTTCATGCCCGAGCGTATAGCTCGTATCATGGATAAACTTGGCCTTAAAGAAGGCGAAGAGATACAGCACTCGATGGTAACAAGCTCTATCGAGCGTGCTCAGAAAAAAGTAGAGGAAAACAACTTCGGCATACGCAAGCGCCTGCTGGAATACGACAACGTAATGAACTCGCAGCGCGAAGTAATATACAAGCGCAGAAAGAATGCATTGTTTGGCGAGCGCCTGGAGCTGGATATTCTCACCATGCTGAACGATACGTGTGAAGACATGGTGATCAACGCAAAAAATGGTAACGACTATGAGAGCCTGCGCCTGAATGCATTGAGCGTACTCGGCCTTGATTATGAGATTACCCGTGAGACTTTCGAGAAGCTCGATCAGGATAAACTCTCAGACGATCTATACCATAAAGCGCTGGAGCATTACCATAGGAAGAACAAACTGGTTGCTGAAAAAGCACTCCCGGTAGTTCGTGAAATATCCAAGACGCGTGGCGCTACGGTAGAAAATATACTGGTGCCTTTCGGCGATGGTCAAAAGCAGATTGGAGTAGCAGCAAGTTTGCAGAAATGTGTAGAGACCAACAATGCAGAGCTGATTAAGTCGATGGAGAAGATGATCACACTCGCGATCATCGACCAACTCTGGAAAGAGCACTTGCGTGAGATGGACGATTTGAAACAGTCCGTACAAAATGCAGTATACGAACAGAAAGATCCGCTGTTGATCTATAAGTTCGAAGGCTTCGAGCTCTTCAAACGCTTTATCGCGAAAGTAAATGAAGACACCATCTCTTTCCTGCTGAAGGCTGATATACCGGTGCAGGAAGCTGAAGATGTGCAGGAGGCGCGTGTTACCCGTTCGCGTGTAAGACTCAATGAGCAGAAAGAAGAATCAAGATCGTTGCTCAGCGGTGGTAGTTCAGGCGATGGAGGTGGCAACCAGCAGGCGCAGCCGAACCGTCCGCCACAGGAGAAAGTGATGCCCGTGAAATCTGAGAAAATTGCCAATCGTAATGACAAGGTAAGTGTTCAGTACCCCGATGGTCGCGTGCTTCGCGATGTGAAGTATAAGAAGGTTGAGGACGATATCATGAACAATCGCTGTGTCATAATCGACTAACATGTTATTGAGAAATTCACTTTATATAATCGTTGCTATATCCCTGCTGGGAAGTTGTGCTACTCAAAAGAAGACATCCACAACTTCCCAGGGGAGTAAATATTCTGAAGACCTGTCGGTGTGGCGTCCCAAAGTGGAGGCTCCTGCGGAAACGACAATCAATACTTCTGTCAATACCAATAAGCCAGCCGCTCCAGTAAATGTAGAGCCCAGGCTTGCTGTGAATAAAAAGCTGGACGCAGTGCTCGACAGCATTGATCATATTAATCTGAGCCGCAAGTTTGTGGAGGGATATACCATTCAGGTATATTCTGGCAGACGCGAGGAGGCTCTCAGTGCCAAGAAACAGATCGCCATGTCTCTTCCCGGCCTGGATGCTGAAGTACAGTTTACGGAACCAATTTTTCGCGTGAAGGTGGGCAAATACTATAGTCGCATGGATGCCCAGGAAGACTATGCTGCCGTAAAGCGCTACTTCCCGGCTGCTATACTTATCCCGGAGAAGATTGCTATTAATTAGGCCCTGTTTGCCGTATATCGACTATATACCATGGCTTAAAATATAGCGAAAGCCTTCAATAAGCTTAAAAATCCAACATCATCGCGTAGGTTCGATTTTTGACGCGTATTTTTGGTAAATCATTTTTTAAGCTTGAAAACTTTTAAGAAGATACTTTTTTACACCGGGCTCACGCTTGCAGTCATGTTCGTGTCGGTGGTGGTATCCGTGTTCCTTTTCAGGGATAAGATTATTAATCAGTTCGTTCAGCAAGCCAATAAAAGCCTTAATACACCGGTTAATATTGGCAAGATGGACGTTTCCATCTTCGAGAAATTCCCCCAGTTGTCTATTGTATTTACCGATGTATACGTGGAAGACAGTCACCCTGGTAAATATCCGTTGCTTACTGCCAAGACCATCTCTTTCCAGTTAAACCCGGTAGAGGTATGGAAAGGTATATATACCATACGGGGTTTACAGATTCGCGATTGCGAAGCCAGCCTGAAGATTGATGCGCAGGGCCGGAATAATTATACTATCCTGAAAGAAACTACAGACGATAAACAAGCGTCATCCGGAACGGTGAATTTTGAGCTCAAGAATGTTGGTCTGAAAAACATAAAAGTACACTATGGAAATATAGCGGCTTCAGAAGATCTTACTTTTACCAGCGAAGCACTCACCGCCTCCATCACTACTTCTCATAATGTATATACGATCAATGCAGACGGACAGCTGACTACCGAAAAAATCAATATTGATGGCAATGCATACCTGGGACGTAAATCCTTTGACATAGCCAGTACGCTGGTATACAATGATCCAAACCGGAACCTTACTATCAATCCATCTACATTAAAATTAAAGCAATCGTCCTTTATTGTGAGTGGTACCTATAGCTGGAAGGGCGAGAATGTTATTGATCTTCGAACAGAAGGACAAGATACCGACATCCAGACTATATTTTCGTTGCTGCCGGAATCGGCCGTTAAAAACCTTGAAAAATATCAGAGTAAAGGTGATGTATACTTTAAGGCTAAGCTGAAAGGCGAGATAAGCAAACGCAGGAGCCCTTCTTTTTCCGTAGACTTTGGGTTTAAGGATGCCACTATCTTTCATCCTGATTTCAAAACCAGAATTGAGCGCGCAAGCCTTGAAGGATCGTTTGCCAGCAGCGAAATTTCTAACCTTCGCATGGCTACGCTGGTGTTAAAGAATATAAAGGGCGATTTAAATGGCGAGTCTTTTACTGCCAATTTTGTAATGCAAAACTTTAAAGATCCGGAAGTAATCTGCGATTTTAAAGGACGCATGGATGCAGCATCGGTGTTGGACTTTTACCCTGTACAAGCGATCAGGAATGTATCCGGATCATTGCTTGCCGATGTATCGTTTGAAGGGAAGATATCTTTTCTGAAAAAGCGTACTACTGCGCAGCGCGTTTCTACACAAGGTAATATTGAGCTGCAGGATATAAATTTAGTATATGGCGATGATAAGGTGCCGCTGCAGCATTTAAAGGGAAGCTTACAATTCAGTAACAACGATCTGGCTTTAAGTAACGTGAGCTGCAAGTTGGGCAACAGCGATTTTCTGCTCAATGGTTTTTTTAAAAATGTAATTACCTTCCTGTTGTTTGAAGATCAACCCATCGGTATAGAAACCGATTTGAAATCCGATTACCTCGATCTTAATCAATTGTTTGCTATCGGTTTTGGTAATCCGGCATCCGGTAAAGATCAGCAGTATGCATTCAATATATCACGAAACATTAATCTGAACTTTAATTGCGATGTAAAGTCATTACGGTATAAGCGCTTTCATGGGCGAAACCTGAAAGGTGATCTGTTGGTGAAAAATGAAATGGCTGTTTCGCGCAACATTACTCTCCATACCATGGGCGGAGATCTTACGCTCTCTGGTATATTAGATGATAAGAATAAGAAAGCTATTGATGTAGTAACTACGCTCAAGCTTAATGGCATTCATGTTGATAGTGTATTCTATGTGTTTGAAAACTTTCATCAGGACTTTATACAAGATAAACATTTAAAAGGCGAAGCTTTTGCAGATGTAAACCTGGAAATGGTATTGAAGCCCGATCTTCACCTTTTCTCCGAAACGTTAATAGCCGATATTGGTGCGGTGATCAGGCATGGTGAGCTCAATGACTTTGAGCCGATGCAAAAACTGAAACGCTATATAAAAGACGATGGACTGAACCATCTCCGCTTCTCTGATCTGAAGAATGAAATACACATCGAGAAGAAAACGATCTATATACCTCAGATGGAAATTCGTACAAATGTTACCAGCCTGAAAATAAGTGGCACGCATACGTTTGACCAACAGATAGACTATAGAATCATTACACCGCTACGGCAAACCAAACCAGTTGACCTGGAAGCCAAGGATGCGATTGAAGATGATGGCACGGGAAGTAAGCTATATTTGAAAATAGTAGGAACGACAGACAACTATCGCATTCAATATGATACTGAAGCTGTAAAGAAGAAGATTGTAAACGACCTCAAGAACGAGGTTAAGGAACTTCGCGAAGCTTTTAAGAATAAAGGCACGCAAAAGAAAAAGGAAGTGGAGCTGCAGAAAGACGAATACTTTGAGTGGGATGAGCAGCCGCAAAATTGAAAGATATATATAATAGCAAAAGATAATTGCAGGAGTGCCATGCTAGTAGTAAACTATATGGCACTCCGGCTTTTTCTTTTTAAAGCTTGCTATACTTTTGCCGGATATTTTAGTGTTGTAGCACTTTAATGTTTTAAGCGGAAGATTTTCCAGTGGAGTAACTTTTTTTACTCTGGTGTTGGAGCAGTCTATATAGTCTAAAACCTGTAGGTTTTCCAGCGGCGACAGATCATCCACCTGGGTGCCGGAACAGTTTAGCTTCTTGAGGTTCTCCAGGGTTGACAGTGGCTTTAGCGCTTCCACCGGCGTACCGGAGATATCGAGTTCTTCTATTGTAGTGAGCCCGGCCAGTGGGTCAAGCTTTCGCACAGGGCTGTTGGTAATGTGTAAAGACTTGAGTGTTTTTATAGCAGTTAGCGGTGTAAGATCGCTTACCGCGGTGCCGGCGAGATGTAATTCTTTTAATCGCACAAATGGCTGAAGCGAAGATAGATTGCTGATGGCTGCATCATTAAAATGCAAGGCCTCCAATTCTATCAGACGGTGAAGATCATCGCGTTCCGATGTTGCATCGATTTTTACCTGTACTTTAAATATACTCTTCCATTCGTCCGATAGTCCATTCCACCACTGTTGCAGACTATCGCTTTTATAAACCACCAGGCATTTTGGGTTTTCTCTGAGGAACTCCTGAATATTTTCAGTATCAATTTGCGTGTGATCTACCGACAGCTTTTTTAAAACTGTGTTGCCCGAGAGCGGAGCAATGCTTTGAATTTTAGTATTATCTGCCTGCAATACCTGTAATTTCTGAAAGTGCTCGATCGTAGCTATATTTTCTATCGGGTTATCGCTGATGTTCAGTATACGAACTTCTTTCAGATCACGAATAGGCGACAGGTCTTTGATAGATGTTTTATTTGCGATGATCACTTGGAGTTTTATCAATTTGCGAAGCGGCTCAAGGTCGTGCAGATAATTTCCTGACAAATTTATTGAGTCAAGATTAGTGACTTTAGCAAGCTCTTCTTTTGTAGGATTAGCGCTGGTCTTTATAGCGGCACTCAAAATATTTTTCCATTTATCCGAAAGTGCATCCCACCAGGTTTTTAAATCTTCGGTATCGAAAATAACAAGTACGTTGGGATGAGCTGCCATGAACGCATCCGCCTGCACCCGATCGATTTGTGTACGATCGCAATACACCCGTTCCAATGTTGTTAATTTCTGCAGTGCATTCAGATTGGTTATAGCGGTATAGTTGGCATATAGAATTTTTAGTTTTTCCAGGTTTGCCAACGCATTTATATCAGCGATGCCGGTGCTGTCAATGTGAAGTATAGTTAAGTTCTTTAAGTTGCTTAGCGGAGTGAGGTCGGCAACCATTGTTCCGGAGAGGTCCAGTTCGCTTAGCTTGTTTAGCGTGCTGATAGGCGTTACTGTAGCAACACGACAACGCTTTGCATTCAAATACTCCAGTTCGGTTGAAGTGCCAAGTGAGGCAAGATCCGTAACACCCGTATTGTTCATGTCGAGTTGCACAAGTCGTGGCATCATTTGAACTACTTCTATAGTATTTACGGCAGTATTGCTGATGTTGAGCTTAGCAAGTTTTTCCGCATAGCGCAATGGAGCCAGGTCGATAACTTTTGTGTTTGCGATGTTCAGCTCCTGTAGTTCGGTGAGATTCCGTAGAGGGCTAAGGTCAGCGATTGATGTGTACGATAGATTGAGCGATCGTAGATTGGTAAGTTGTGTGAGCGGCTCTATATCCTGTATATAGCGGTTGTGGCTGAGATCGAGTCTGTCGATGGCAATGATATCTTGTATATCTTCAAGGTCAACGCTGTCGGCAATGTTCATCTGTTTTTCCAATATAGATTGCCATTCGTACGACAATTCATTCCACCATTGAGCCAATGCTTCTTTCTCGTTAAACACTTTGGTATAAATGCTTACGATTTTCAGGTCCTGGTCTTTCGGATCATAGTTGATCTCAATATACCGCGGAATGGTGTTGCTGATCGTTTTACCTTCAGAAGTGGTTCCTTTCATGTTGCGCAGCAGCGATACTTTATAGAAAAGTGTATTGTTCGCATTCGTGCGCCCTTGTATGTCTTTTATGGTAAACTCAAACTTTACGTTTTCAAAGAAGAAATCAACGTCTTTCAGGTAAGCCCGTACATCTTTGTTAGTGATCACGTTTCTTTTCTCTACGAGATCGTCTTCAATTTGAACTTTGGCATCTCGGAATATTTTGGTATAGCTCTGGGTGATCAATACATCTTTGTCGCGCATAGGCGTACTACTGCTGCCCAACGTATTGAGCACGTATTCCAGGAAGGCAACCATATCTTTTACTTTTTGTTGATGCTCTGCTGTTGCGTCCGGCTTGGCCTGTACCTTTTGCTTCTTTGCCTGGCTGAGCCCTGAAGTATACAGGCAGAGTAAAAGAGAGAGTACAAGCAACAGCTTACTTCCCTTCGTAGTAGAGATATTTTTTGAGAAGATTTTTTTCATTCTCGTTATTTACTTTAACCAGATTTGAAATAAGCCATCCTGTATTATACCCGGGCCGATTAAATTGGGAGAGTTCAAAATACCATCCATCAATCTGAAAGAAATGAAACTTCACTTCCTCTACCGTCTTGAACTTCAGGGTTCCTTTCTTCACTTCGTACAGGAACAACGAGAGATGGTCAGGCACAAATCGTTTGGTTGTAAACTGGCTTACACTGTCGTTACTAAATACTTTGTGCAGATTCATGAAGTCGAGCTCATGACTTAGAGGATGAATAAATTTACCCACCCGTGTGGTATCTCGCTTAAAATACGGATCGAACATGTCTGCATGGACTTTGCTGATCACCCATTTGCTGCCGAGATGATCGTTCTCCAATTCCATAAACAGAATCACCGTCTGGTTCTTGCCATTCATCGTAAAGGTAGTGTGGACTTCAGAGAACCAGTTGCCACCATGGAAATCAAGTATAGCAGGTTTTGTTTTGTCCAGCACCTCCTTGGCAAACTGCACTTTGAGATCCTGCTTTATGCCATTGTTGCTGTCATCGAACAATATACCCAGGTATTTCTTGCGCAGCTTTTCACTCCGGTATAATTTATCTTTCGGATAGTAACGCTCTCCTTTCTCATCTTCTTCTCCGTTAAACCTTCTGAAGAATTGATTGACCTGCTTGGTTTCAGCATAGAGTTTACTCTCATCATCTTTATCACCCGCAAGCTGTGCCTGCAGGTGATAAGATGATAATAAAGCGATAACGCCAATTATACTTTTTACTCTCATGCGCTAGTCTCTGTCACGCGGATATCGCCCAGCAATACATCCCAAAATTCAATAATTCTACCCTGTATCTGGGTTTTCTTGCGTTCAACGTATATAGTGATGTCCTTTTTCGTAGTGTCTTTATACTTCAAGCCATCGTCCGATGTGCCTTCGAACCGCTGGTAGATTGTTACTACGCCAACGTATCGACCGTCCGGCTGTCTTTCAAGATCGCTTATATAATGAATGTTATACCAGCTGATCGTTACGCGATCGTAGTTCAATGCCATGAGCCTTTCGAAGTACTTGCGGACTTTATAATAACTGACTTCTTTGCGATTTAATGATGAAACGCCCATCTCACTGTCTGGAGCGAATAGTTCTTCTGCGCGATCCATTACGCGGTTGGCTTCGAGGAATGGCGTCTTCTTATTGCCAATGATGCTGATATATTTACTGAGATCTCTCACTTTCTCCAGTGCAAGTGAGTCGATAGCCTGTTTGCGTTCCGGGCTGATATCATCCTTTTGCGCCACGATATCGCCTGCTATAAACAAACTGAAAACGAGCGCTGCTATATATTTATACTGAATCATGGTTTGTTGGGTTTAAAAATGATTACTTCTGTTTTGTCAGTTCCAGTTCCGTAATTCTCCCTGCGCTGTCGAACTGAAGGTTGCTGATCGCATTGAAATTTTTCTTCTGATCTTTCAGATAGTTCAGGTAATCGCGGATAGTAGTAGGGCGGTCGTAATCTTTCTGACCTCCGGATTCGTGGATGACAATCAGAACAGGCGTATCACCTGAAGCAAACAACGATAAAGCTTCATTGATGCTGCTGTTGGCAGACGAGGCATTTGAAGAAGTTGCTATAGCGTTGAAGTATTGTTCGAGCCTCGCTTTCGGCTCACGTGCTTTCGCTTCAGACTCGCGTCTTGCGCGCTCTTCTTCAGCCAGTGCTTTTCTTCGCTCCTCTTCTTCTTTTTCCTTGCGAAGTTTTGCTTCCTGCTCCTGCTTTACTTTTTCGATGGAAGCATTTTCACGTGCTGTAGCTTCCATGGCTTTTTTCTTGCTTTTGCAACCGACAGCAGCCATTGTAATAATAAGAATAGCTGTTGCGATTAATCTTGTGGAATGTTGGATCTGAGACGTCATGGTTGTTCTTGTTTTATGAGGAATCTTTTCCAGAATATTGGCAGGCATAAAATATTATGCCATCACCCGGCATGTGCTGTTCTGGCTTAAACGAAATGATTATATCCATTATTATACAGCGCACACTACCCACCTGTAGAGAAACCCCTACCGCCCTGGTTTTACGAAGAAAGCGAATGTATAGATAAGCCTGTTGATAGGAAATTCGATGGCGCTATATATAGCAGCGTTTAGTCGTGGATATGTAGGGATGAAAATTAATCATGACTTCAATAATAGTTAAACTAACGGCAAATAAACATTAGCACTCATCCCGATAAAGTGCGGAGTGTTATGATAACATGACCTATAGCCATAGTAAATAAACAGCTGAAGAACTTTAAACTTTGAACGTTAAATTTTAAACTCTTTCACCGTATCAATAAAGCATTTCACTTTATCTACTTCCGTATCCGGATATAGGCCGTGGCCGAGGTTGGCTATATGCCTGGCATTACCAAAGGCCTGCAGCATTTTTTTGGTTTCGCGCTTTACATCTTCAAGGGATCCGTACAGAGCGCAAGGGTCAAGATTGCCTTGCAAAGTTTTATTCGGGATCAACTGTCGTGATTCTTGTATACCCATATTCCAGTCGAGGCCTACAACATTGCAATTTATAGTATTCATGCTGGCGCGGGCGAAGAAAGCTCCTTTGGCAAATACAGTCTTGGGAGCTTCGGGTATAGCATCGCATATCTGAGCTATATATTTCAATGAAAATTCTTCGTATTGATCGGGGCTTAGCACACCTGCCCACGAATCAAAGAGCTGAACAATATCAGCACCGGCCTTGATCTGGGCTTTCAGATATTTAATGGTGCTTTGCGTGATCATAGACAAAAGTTTATGAGCAAACTCCGGTTGAGAGTATAAAACCTTTTTAGCAGCGCTGAACGTCTTGCTTCCGCGACCTTCTATCATATACGAGAAGATTGTCCAGGGAGCACCGGCAAAACCGATCAGTGGAACGCGACCGTTGAGTTCGCGTTTGGTTAAACGAATAGCTTCCAGTACATAGTTGAGCTCTTCTGCATCGCATACATGTATAGAGTCAAGATCCTTCGGTGATTCAATTCGCTTGGGAAACACCGGGCCTTTGCTTTCTTCCATTTCATAGTTCAATCCCATAGCCTCCGGAATCACCAGAATGTCAGAAAAGATAATGGCAGCGTCTACGCCTAAAATATCTACAGGCTGGATTGTTACCTCGGTGGCAAACTCGGGTGATTTTACCAGTGTCTTGAAATCTTTGATGGACGCACGCACCTTCCGGTATTCCGGTAAAACACGCCCTGCCTGGCGCATTAGCCATATCGGTGTGCGTTCTGTCTTTTGTCCGAGTGCTGCGCGAAGTAATAGATCGTTCTGAAGCTGCATAATGCCTTAAAATAACAGCCGCAAAAGTAGAAGGGTTTTTTGATTTTTAAATCTTTCATTCTCAACTGTAATATTTTAATCTTCTTTTCAACTAACTAATTTGTATGTCCATTAACCCCGTTAAAACCCTATGAAAAACCCCATCATTCTTATCATGGCGGTCATGCTCATGTTTCATGGAGCGCTGGCCCAGAAAAGCAAAGCCGGTAAAGAACCTCCTATTATCGATCGCGAACTTTTCTTTGATAACCCTGAAATCGCTGGCGGACAACTCTCTCCGGATGGCACCATGATCAGCTTCCAGAAAGTGTATAAAGGTAAGATGAACGTCTGGGTAAAGAAGTTCGATGAACCTTTCGAAAAAGCGAAGCCTATTACGGCTGATACACTAAGACCGATTGGCGGATACTTCTGGACATATGATAGTAAGTATATCTTATATGTGCAGGATAAAGGAGGTAACGAGAATTTTAACGTATATGCCGTTGACCCTGCTGCACCTGCCGAGAAGAATACAGGTGTGCCAGTGGCGCGCAACATTACTCCAATGGAGAATGTGCGTGCGCTGATATATAATGTTTCGCAAAAGAATCCGGATGTATTGTGGGTTGGTTTGAATAATCGCGATCAGGCATGGCACGACCTCTATAAACTGGAGATCAGCACCGGCAAGCTTACGCTATTGAAAGAGAACAAAGATCGCCTTACAGGATTTTATTTTGACTGGGATGAGAACATCAGACTTGCTACGCGCTCTGCCGATGATGGTAGTACCGAAATACTCCGTGCCGATGCAAGTGGTTTTACAAAGATATACGATTGTGGTCCGATGGAAAGCTGCGGCCCTGCTGGTTTCTTCGATAAAGAGAACAAGAACTTTTACCTCGAATCGAACAAAGGCGATGCAGAGGATCTGGTAAAATTATATTTGCTCAATCCTGATTCAAAAGAGATCAAGCTCGTAGAAGGCGATCCTTTTAATAAAGTAGACTTTGGTGGAGTATATGTATCCGATAAAACGCGTGAGATCATCTATACCACCTATACCGATGCCAAAGCACGCTGGTATTTTAAAGACAAAGCTTCTGAAGCGAAATATAATTTTCTGAAAGCTAAATTTCCCGGAAAAGAAATAGGCTTTGCATCGCGCACAAAAGATGAAACGAAATCATTGATCTCTGTGTATAGCGATGATGATCCCGGTTCGGTTTACTTCTTTGATGAAGTAAACAAGAAGGTGATCAAGCAATACACACCGCGCCCTAAACTGCAGATGCTGCCGTTGGCCAAGATGGAGCCTATAAGCTATAAATCGTCCGATGGATTGGAGATACCGGCTTACCTCACATTGCCCTTGGGAAAAGAATCTAAGAATTTACCGCTTATCGTATTGCCACACGGTGGTCCGTGGGCACGCGATAATTGGGGCTTTAACGGATATGCACAGTTCCTGGCAAACCGTGGTTATGCCGTGTTAACACCAAACTTCCGTGCTTCCACCGGTTATGGCAAAAAGTTTTTGAATGCCGGTAATTTACAGTGGGGTGAGAAGATGCAGGACGATATCACCTGGGGTGTAAAACATCTTATCAGCAAAGGTATAGTAGATGCAAAACGCGTTGGTATTATGGGCGGATCGTATGGCGGCTATGCAACGCTGGCTGGCCTGGCATTTACACCGGATGTATACGCTGCCGGTGTAGATATAGTCGGCCCCTCCAACCTCATCACATTGCTTAACTCTATTCCACCGTATTGGGAAGCTATACGAAAAGTATTTTACATCCGCATGGGCGATCCTTCTACGCCGGAAGGAAAGGCAAGACTGGAAAAGCAATCTCCTCTCTTTTCCGCAAGCAAGATCAAAGCTCCTTTATTGGTAGTGCAGGGTGCCAATGATCCACGTGTAAAGAAAGCAGAATCTGATCAGATTGTATCGGCATTGCGCGATCTCGGTATAGCGGTAGAGTATATATGTGCTCCCGATGAAGGCCACGGTTTTCGTAACCCGGAAAACAATATGGCCATGCTGGCGTATGCTGAGAAATTCCTGGCAAAACATTTAGGTGGCCGTTACCAGGAATCACTGAAACCTGAGCTTGCTAAAAAACAACAAGCTATACTGGTAGATATAAAAACAGTAAAAGCTCCTGAGAAGGTATCGGTATCCAAAGAAGTTCCGAAGCCAGTATCCGACCTGCAGGTCGGTAAATATAGTTATACATTTACCATGACGATGGGTGCCCAAAATATAGCGATGGATATGAATCGTGAGGTTAAGATGGATAATGGAAAGTGGTCTGTAACGGATGCGGTAAAATCGCCAATGGGCGAGATGAAAGATGAAAGTCAAATCGAATTGAAAACACTGAAATGCCTCCATCGCAATGTAAAACAAGGGCCCGTAACGTTAGATCTTAATTATACCAAAGAGGCGGTAACCGGTTCCATGGACATGGGCAATGGTAAAACTAACCCGATCAACGTAAAATTAGAGAACCCGATTGTCATTGATGGTGCCGGCTCAGATCTGGTGATAGCGCGCCTGCCATTGAAGCATGACGAATCAACCATTATTGAAATGCTGGATATACAAACCTCGCAGGTGAAACGATACGAGTTAAAATTAGCAGGCACAGAAAAGATCACCGTGCCGGCTGGTTCGTTCGATACTTTTAAGATTACCATGAATCAGGTGGATGGCGGAGAGAAAACTACATTCTGGATTTCTTCATCTGACAAAAACATGATTCGCACCGAAGCGATTGTTCCACAAATGGGCAACGCGAAAATGGTAGCTGAATTGAGGTAAGTTATACGTTACAGGTTAATTGTTATCTGTATAGCAGGATAATGATTAACCTGTAACTGATAATGGTTCTCGTTTATTTCCGGTTGGCGAGATATACTCCGCCTATAATAGCTGCCATACCAATGAAGTGACCTACGCCTAATTGTTCTCCATCCAATACACCCCACATAACTGCCACGATTGGTAAAGCATACGTTACGGAGCTGGCAAACAACGCTGTACTCAATTTTACCATGCGATTGAAAAGTATGGTGGCTATAGCGGTGCTCATTAATCCCAGCAATACTATAAATCCAAAGGCCTTCCATGCACCCGGTTCAGTTGTGAGCTTTGTTGTAAAGTTGGAGAAGCCGAATAAATAAATCAGCGCCAATGGACCAATCAACAGCAGGGAGACACTGGTGATTGTGAGTGAACCAAGATCAGGTATCTTGAATTTTATCAGGTTCAGGTTGGAGCCATAACAGAAGCAGGCAAGCACGATCAATAGTGCAAACAGGTTGAAACTTACCGAGCCATCAGCTCTCGAAAACCCCAAAATAACACCGCCGGCAAACCCCAGCAGTATGCCAACAATAGCAATGCTTTTAAAACGAAGCTTGAAAATGACAGCACCAATGATCATGGTAAAGATCGGCGTAAGTGTATTCATGATGCCGGCTACCGAACTATCCATGCGTGTTTGTGCTGTGGCAAACAGGAAGGCAGGTATAAATATGCCGAGCATACCCGAAGCAAACAGTTTCGTGTAGTGTTGAGGTTGTAACTCTTTTAAACGCGGAAATGCCAGAGGCAATAAAAACAAGGAAGCAGAGGCTACGCGGATCGCACCTACTTCATCAGGAGAAAATACTTTAAGACCTTGCTTGATCAGGATGAAGGATGTTCCCCAGATCAGTGTTAATGAAACAAAAAGTAAAACGGCTTTACTACGATTGGAATCAGACATACAAAGAGGTTGGGTATAATTTAGAAGAGTACGGCTTTCTGAAAGCAAAAGTTCAGGAAGTAGCAGTAAAATGAAACCCGTTTCTTGCTGTTTCTATCAGGCGGCCACAGACGATGCGGAGTAAGCGCTAACTACCTCATCGAGTATAGCCATTACTTCTGCTTCCGTAGGTGCTTCCACCAGCTTCATTCTGAATGGCTTGAAGTCGTTGATGCCTTTAAAATAATTGGTATAGTGCCTGCGCATTTCAAACACACCAAGGCGATCACCTTTCCAGCGGATAGAAAATTCCAGGTGTTTTTTTGCTGCACGCACGCGTTCGCGCATGTAAGGAGGAGCAGGGCGCTCTCCATGTTTGACAAAATGTTTGATCTCGTTGAAGATCCAGGGATAACCGATGGCAGCACGGCCGATCATAATGCCATCTACGCCATAACGATTTTTATACTCCAACGCTTTCTCGGGCGAATCGATATCGCCATTGCCGAAGATCGGTATCTTGATGCGCGGATTTTCCTTTACTTTTCCGATCAACGTCCAGTCGGCTTCACCTTTGTACATCTGCACGCGGGTGCGGCCATGAATAGATAATGCCTGAATGCCGATGTCTTGCAAACGCTCCGCTACTTCCAATATGTTTTTGGTAGACTCGTCCCAGCCCAATCGTGTTTTTACAGTCACGGGCAAATGCGTGCATTTTACAATTTCAGCGGTCATCTTTACCATCTTCGGTATGTCCTGAAGTAAGGCTGCACCGGCACCACGGCAGGCTACCGCTTTTACAGGGCATCCGTAATTAATATCAATCAAATCAGGTCGTGCAGCCGTAGCTATTTCAGCCGATTGTACCATATTACCAATGTCACCCCCAAATAATTGAATGCCGATGGGGCGCTCATATTCAAAGATGTCGAGTTTTTGCCGGCTCTTTGCCGCATCGCGGATCAGGCCTTCAGAAGAGATAAATTCGGTGTACATCAGGTCTGCACCACCCTCTTTACATACCGCACGGAAAGGCGGATCGCTCACATCCTCCATGGGTGCGAGCAACAAAGGAAATTCTCCAAGCTCTATTTGACCGATTTTCACCATATTAGCCCGCAAATTTAAGCAGAAATATGGAGCTGGAAACACGCGCCCGTCAAACACACCCGGCCGTGGTGATTATTATAACTTTGGTAGCTGTACTCCTGGGTTTCCAGGTTATCGGACCCATGATCGGCTTTTTTGTGGCTCTTCCGTTTTATCCAGGCTCTCTGATGGAAATGACGGAAGCATTAAAAGATCCTATGCACGATGCGGGTATGAAAATTCCGTTGTACCTAATGCAGGGTTTTGGAACGTTGTTCGGCCTTATTGTAGTGCCCACAATCATGCTTCGAAAATTCCGTGATCCGCTTACCAGTCTCTTCAGCAAAGACATTCCGGTTCAGGCTGTGGCCCTCGTGATACTCATCGTTATGGTGTTCATGATCACTAATTCTTTTTTTATTGAATGGAATCAACACATCACACTTCCTCCTGGTATAGAGAAATGGGCAAAGGCTACAGAAGAACAACTGGCAGAGCTTACCAAGTACCTCACGCAGTTCGATTCGTCTGCACAGATAATCATTGCATTGATTGTGATTGCCATTTTGCCGGCCATCGGTGAAGAGCTTGTGTTTCGGGGCATACTGCAAAAAGAATTTTATCGCGCTTCTAATAACATTCATGTTGCCATCTGGGTATCGGCCGCAATTTTTAGTGCCATTCACCTGCAGTTTTATGGCTTTGTTCCACGTATGTTGCTGGGAGCGTTGTTTGGGTATGTATATTACTGGTCTGGTAATTTATGGATACCCATACTGGCTCACTTCGTGAATAATGGTTTTACTGTTGTTGCCATGTATCTTTACCAGAAAGGCACCGTGGAAATGGACATTGAAAGCTCGAAGGCTGCGCCCTGGCCAGCCGTTGCAGGATGTGGATTAGTTACGGTACTTCTGCTGTATATTTTCAAAAAGATATATGAAAAACATAAGCCACAGAAATTCTAAACAATACAAATCACGACCAAACGACTCTTATCCCAGAGCATTTATATTTTAACGCATCGCTAACCGACCATCAGAAATTTGTGACTGAATCTTTAACCAAAAAATACAATAATCTAACCCTTCGTATCATTACCGGTTTGCTCGGCTCCGCCGGTATTATTACAGCAATATGTGTGAGCGAATGGGGATACTTTGCCGTTTTCTTTATCATCTGTTCTTTTACGCTCATTGAGTTCTACAAACTGGTAGGCCTGGATGGGCTGGCGCCTCAGAAATTCATTGGCACACTGGGCGGTATATTGATATTTATACTGTCGTTTCTTATTGAGGGACACTTGATATCGTACCGGTTTTATATCATCGTCTTTCCGATCATATCGCTGGTGTATATGATTAAACTATATAAGAAGTTTGAGCGTAAACCATTCACCAACATCGCCTTTACCTTTCTCGGTATATTTTATGTAGCCGTGCCGTTTGCTTTGTTGAACATTGCCGTGTTTGAAGAAGGTATATATCACTATGAGATCATTTTTGGTTGCCTCTTTATCTTGTGGGCAAGTGATACCGGTGCCTATTTTGCCGGAACGTATTTAGGAAAGCGCAAACTCTTTGAGCGCATATCGCCTAAAAAGTCGTGGGAAGGTTTCTTTGGAGGTGCATTGCTTGCCATGATCTTTGCCTTCGGCATGTCGCGTTATTTTGATTTGCTTTCTGTATGGCAATGGCTCACCATCGGCGTAATCATTGTTGTGGGCGGAACTTTTGGTGATCTTGTTGAGTCGTTACTCAAGCGCAGCATTGAAATAAAAGATTCAGGCTCAAGCATTCCCGGCCATGGAGGTTTCCTCGATCGCTTTGATGGCTTGCTCATATCGGCTCCTTTCATTGCAACCTACCTGGAGATAGTGAGGTGAAAGTTTTACTGCGAGAATACATTTTCATCATTCAACAGCTTGTGAATGGCGTTGGCGGTGATCTTTTTGATTGTGGTTCCGGATGCTCCGCCCATGCCGTTGGTCGAACACCAGTCGGTTGTACCTGCATTGATAATAATGCCTGATGATTTTGATCGTTTGTATATCAGCAAGGTTGGATACGTATCAGCAGCATTCCGGAAACCTCTGTCGAAAGCGATGATCTCGGCCTGGTCTGCCTGCAGCGCCTTTCGATTGAGTATAGGGTAATTATCCATATCGAATCCCGAAAGCGGGGCACCATCATACTCAGATGTGGGCATGGAAATGATATCCCCTTTCTTCAGTCCTGTGCCTTCAAACAAAGGCGATGTTGGTTTCATAACCTTGTAACCATCCCATCCCTTGTCTGTTTTCAATCCGTATCCACCCAGATCAAAGTCAGCACCAATGCTGGAGATGATCGGATAACTGAGTGAAGCATTATTCCACACGATGGTTTTGAGTGAGGCATCACTTACAGGATCAATATCGGATTTATAGCAGACCAGTTGACTCTGATCATCCGAGTAACGCACTTGCCACCACATGGTGTTTCCCGATAAGATGAGTGCATCGTGCCCGCTGTCAACAAAGGCATCAAAATTTTTTCGGGCCTTTCGTGTCCAGTATTCATTGTGACCAACAATCGCGAGAATCTTTGCATCTGCAATGTTCGAGTAATTTTCGAGGTCTATATCAGCAATGTATCCAATTTTTATTCCCGGGAATTTATAGAACCATTGGAGACACACACTCGAAAATGGCTGCAACGCTATTGGGCGGTGAAATGATACTGCAGAACCTTTGTTGGATGTGTACAAGCTCTTTCCGCCACTTTGCTCGTATGCATTCGCGGTGTTGGAAGGGTATACAATCAACAGATCAACAGCGCCCGGTGATTTTACAATGAATGGAATTTTATTCTCGATCATGTATAAACCACTCGGTACGTTCGAAGGAATTTCTATCTCAACTGTGGGGCTAAACCCAAAACCATCGATAGCCGGATCACTGGTAGCAATAGACTGTGACTTGAGTGACGTCTTTACAGAGAATATAGAATCGGCTGTTATACTATAAATATTCAAGCGACATGCAGCGGTTGGGGTGGCTGTATGAAGATATACAGTAACTTTTTCTGAGGAAGAATAAGAAACCTTATCGGTATAGCCGTATGCTACTTTCGCAGTGCAGGCAGCAAGGTTTTTTAAATCCACGTCAGGATCAGGCTCCGGATCAGGTATAGTAGGAGTAACAGGAGGTGGATTCTGGGGACTTTTCTCATCAGAATTATCGGAACACGAATAGAAAGATACAGAGAAGTAAAGGAGTAAAAGTACAGGCAAGACAGGGCGAGCCTGCCGCTTGAAATATTGCATACAGGTTTTAAGGACAGAGTAGTTTACAAGTATAAACTAAAATCCTGAACTGTTTTGTTACTTGTGATCAGAAATCCGATGTTGCCGGTAAATTTGATTACATACACCCAAACAGCGTGAGCGCCCTTATAGAATTACATTACCTTCCTTCTATTGCGTACTTCTCGGCATTGTCGTCTGTAAATGATGTTATAGTGGAGCGACATGAGCATTATGTTAAACAAACTTATCGCAATCGATGTTACCTCAATACCTCACAAGGTGAAACCCACCTCACCGTGCCGCTGGCAGGTAAACATAACAAGGTTGTAATTACAGACATACGCATAGACTACTCGCAGAAATGGTTAAACAATCATTGGCGCACCATTCAGTCGGCGTATGGAAAGGCTCCATTCTTCGAGCATTATGCAGAAGATCTTGAAAAAGTACTTTTCAAAAAACATGAGTTTTTATACGATCTTAACCTTCAGCTGCTGTCATTGTGTCTTGGATGGCTACGATGGAATGTGAGTGTCAGAGAAACTCTGTCGTATGAGAAACAGCCGGCTGAAGGTATACACGACCTGCGATCGTTGGTAAATCCTAAAAAAAACGATCTTTTGGCAAAGTTTTATAATCCCGTTACGTATACTCAGGTGTTTGGCAATGCGTTTGTAAGCAATATGAGCCTTATCGACCTGATCTTTTGTGAAGGCCCCTCGGCTGCCCGTGTTGTGAGAGCATCTGCAGTAAAAATGAACAAATGTTAAATTGAACGTGTTTCTTACGCAGTATTAAATCTTCAGGCTACCGTAGCATTGAACAAACAAAAACTTTTACATTTACACTAATCATTCTTGACTTTCTCTTATGGAGGCAAAATTTTCCAACCGCGTTAAAGAAGTTATATCACTCAGCCGGGAAGAAGCACTTCGGTTAGGCCATGATTATATTGGCACTGAACATCTTATTCTTGGAATGATACGTGAAGGCGAAGGTGTAGCCGTTGGTGTGTTGAAGAAGTTAGGTGTACCGATGGACGAACTCCGAAACGAGATCGAAAAAATTTCCAAAGGAACCGCTACTCATCAAATCAAGAACCTGGCAAATATTCCCCTTACAAAAGCTTCTGAAAAAGTACTAAAGATCACATACCTCGAAGCAAAAATATTCAAGGCCCAGCTTATAGGCACTGAGCATTTGTTGCTCTCTATACTGCGTGATCATGATAATCTCGGCACGCAGATTTTAAATAAGTTTGACGTAAACTACGAGACAGTGAAAGAAATGCTGGAATACCAAAACGAAGGTCCGATGGCCTCACAGGATACGGACGATCCGGATGATGATTCATCCAAAATCTTTGGTGGTGGAGCCCAGGGTGGCGCTGCCGGTAAAGAGAAAAAAGGAACAGAAAAATCCCGCACGCCGGTGCTGGATAACTTCGGCCGCGACCTTACTCGCCTGGCAGAGGACAATAAGCTCGACCCCATTGTAGGTCGTGAAAAAGAAATTGAGCGCGTAGCGCAGATACTTTCCAGAAGAAAGAAAAACAACCCGATCCTGATTGGTGAACCTGGCGTTGGTAAAACAGCCATTGCCGAAGGTCTGGCGCTGCGAATCATTCAAAAGAAAGTATCGCGTGTATTGTTTGGCAAACGTGTAGTGACGCTGGATCTGGCATCACTTGTAGCGGGTACTAAATACCGCGGTCAGTTCGAAGAGCGTATGAAAGCTGTGATGAATGAACTGGAGAAATCTCCGGATGTAATTCTCTTTATAGATGAGCTCCATACTATTGTAGGAGCCGGAGGCGCTTCTGGTTCACTCGATGCTTCGAATATGTTTAAACCGGCCCTTGCCCGCGGAGAGATCCAATGCATTGGCGCCACTACATTAGACGAGTATCGTCAGTACATTGAAAAAGACGGTGCGCTGGCCCGCAGATTCCAGATGGTGATGGTAGATTCTACTTCACCAGAAGAAACTGTGCAGATTCTCGAAAACATTAAAGAGAAATATGAAGATCACCACCACGTGATCTATACCAAGGAAGCGATAGAAGCATGCGTGAAGCTTTCAGACCGCTATATCAGCGACCGTTACCTGCCCGATAAAGCTATCGATGTGATGGACGAAGCGGGAGCACGTGTTCACATCAATAACATTCACGTGCCGGAAGACATTGTGAAGTTCGAGGAGGCTATTGAAGATGTGAAAAAAGAGAAGAATCGTGTTGTAAAGAGTCAGAAATACGAAGAAGCAGCTCAACTGCGCGATCGTGAAAAGAAACTGATCGAACAACTCGATATCGCCAAAGCAAAGTGGGAAGAAAAAACCCGTACAGAAAAATATACTGTAAACGAGGATAATGTTGCCGATGTGATCGCAATGATGACCGGCATACCAACCAAGCGTATCGCTCAGAAAGAAAGCAACAAGTTGCTGAACATGGGCGAAGAGCTGAGCGGAAAAGTTATCGGTCAGGATGAAGCGATCAAGAAGCTGGTAAAAGCTATTCAGCGTACCCGCGTTGGATTGAAAGATCCCAAGAAGCCGATTGGTTCATTCATATTCCTCGGCCCTACCGGTGTAGGTAAAACGGAATTGGCAAAAGTACTGGCTACATACCTCTTCGATAAAGAAGATGCACTGGTGCGCATCGATATGAGTGAGTATATGGAGAAATTCTCTGTATCACGCCTCGTAGGAGCGCCTCCCGGATATGTTGGATACGAAGAAGGCGGGCAGCTTACGGAGAAAGTAAGACGCAAGCCTTACTCTGTAGTATTACTCGATGAAATCGAGAAAGCGCACCCGGATGTATTCAATATTCTGTTGCAGGTGTTAGACGATGGTATATTAACCGATGGACTGGGCCGTAGAGTAGACTTCAGAAATACGATCATTATCATGACATCAAACATTGGTGTGCGCGATCTGAAGGATTTTGGAACCGGTATAGGCTTCGCTACAGCGGCCAAGCGCGAGTCTGAGGAAGAGCACATGAAGCTCACGATTCAGAACGCGTTGAAGCGTGCATTCTCTCCGGAGTTCCTGAACCGCCTGGATGACGTGATCGTGTTCAACTCACTGCAACGCGAACACATCCACAAAATTATTGACATCACCCTGCGCAAGTTGTTCGACCGTATCATCCAGATCGGTTACAATGTAGAACTTACCGATAAGGCTAAAGATTTCCTCGCAGAAAAAGGATACGATCATCAATTTGGAGCTCGTCCGCTGAACAGAGCAATTCAGAAATACCTGGAAGACCCTGTAGCCGAAGAGATTCTGAAAGGTGAAGTAGAAGAAGGCGGCACTATACTGGCCGACCACGATGGTAAAGCCGATGTACTCACCATTAAAGTGAAGAAAGCGAAAGCTTCTTCAAAAGAAAAGAAAGAGTAAAAGCAACAGCTTATAAATGAAAGGACGGTGCGAGCCGTCCTTTTTTCGTTATCTCAGTTAAAAATTATAATTGCTGTCTATACAGATCAATTCGCAAAGCTGGCGGGTTCTTTTGATGTCTCCGGTGAGAACACATACTCATGATTCAGTAGCCTGGTGATCATGGTGCGCGTAATGGTTTGTATATCCGGGTTGCTGCCAATGCCGTGGCGTGAGCACCAGTCGGTAGAAGCCGTATTGATCACGATACCGGAAGAACGATTCGCCTTAAAGACAATCCAGGTAGCCACACCATCAACGCCTCCTCGTGCTACGTGATCATACCCGATGATCTCTACTTTCTGAAATCCCAATGCCTCCTGGTTGATGATGGGTATACCATTTTCGAAGCCGGATAATGGAGCGCCATCCAGTTCATCACTCGCGCAGGAGAGTATATCTCCATCTTTCAATTTTGTACCTTCCAATAAAGGCGATCGCGAAGCTATGACCTTATAGCCATCCCAGCCTTTATCTGCTTTTCGGCCATAGCCTGCCAAAGTAAAATCTGTTCCGAGCGAGCGCAGAATCGGATAGTTGAGCGTTATTTCATTCCAGTTGATAGTTTTAAGCTTGGTTGATTTTATGGGATCTTTATCAGCATTCTTATAGCAAATCAATTGATTGCGATCTTTACTGTAGCGAACCTGCCACCACATGGTGTTACCGGAGAGCACGAGTGCATTTTTTCCATCGCCAATAAACCTGTCAAAGTTTTTGCGTGCCTGCAGTGTCCAGTACTCGCTGTGGCCGGTAATGATCAGGAGAGATGCCCTCTTGATTTCCCTGTATTCATCCATATCCATGTCGGTGATGTATCCTACATTCTGAAAATCCTGTTGCTCCATCCAGCGCAAAAATTCCATGGAGTGAGGTTCTATTGACATCGGTCGAAGAAATGAAACTATCGGGGAAGCTGCTTTGTCTGACGAATTAAAACTATACAGGCTTTTTCCTCCTGAATTGCAATATGCATTCTCAGTATTGGATGGATATAGCACTATAATTTTAGCCGTGGAGGATTTTACAATCATGGGAATTTTATTTTCCCACAAGTATACCCCGCTTTTTAGTGTTGGTGGTAAATATACTGTTGTGGTCCGCTTGTATCCGAATCCATCCTCATACGTGTTTTTTGAATCCGATAATTGTGGGGAAACCGTAGCCTGACATTGCAATACTTCTTGCCCTTGCAGCGTATATAGCTTGATGGTATAGCCTGGAGTGGTTTGGTAAGCGTTGAGATATAAAGTTATTGAATCACCAGGGTATACTGAAAGGTGATTGGTATAGCCATCGGCAATGTCGCCGAGTGCATACGCGGAGGAATATACGATGTTGCCAACAAGCAAAAGGAGAATAATACGCGAAAACGCAGCCATACAGGAAATTCGTAACATGGTTATAAAGAAACGCTATTTAAAATTTGGTCAGATCTTTAAATACAAAAAAAACTTACAAAGGTAAAAAGCAGCTTAAAGCGAAATTAAATCTGCGTTAGATATAGGTTGTCTGCAGCCGATTAGTGTTCGTTTCTTTGATTTGCGCGGTTATATGCCTGAGTTTTTCGATTTGATTTTAATCCATAAATTCACTCCTGGAAGTAACAAAAAGCGCATAACGATCAAATCAGTCAGTTTCACAAGTTTCTGTTTACCTGAAGAGATTGCTTCATCCCGCTGACATGTTCGTTTTGATGGATTAACGCTATTCAATTACTTCAATCATAGAAAGACGATATCACAAATACTTGACGATGCGATGGATAAAAATATTCCTGGCGATTTTTGTAGCATTACTTCTTTCATCTTTCTCTCTGAAGGAGCCTAAAAGCAAAGTCACAAAATATACTACCAAAAGCGGGCTTCCGCTAAAGGTAATCAATTCCATTACGCAAGATCGCGATGGATTTATGTGGTTTGCGGCTGAGGATGGTATTGCCCGTTTTGATGGACGTACTTTTAAGGTGTTTAACAATAACCCGGAAAACCCATTCAGTCTTTCACATAATTATATTTACTGGATTATTGCCGATTCAGAAGGCACCATCTGGACGTCCTCGCGAAGAGGAATAAATCACTTTGATTCCAGGACCGAACGATTCATCCGTTATCAACATGATCCAAAGAATTCCAATTCATTAGTAGGTGATGACGTGTCGCATATATCAGAAGGACCCGCCGGAAATTTGTGGGTGTCATCCTGGAGTGCCGGATTCACCTATATCGACAAGCAAAGAAAAAAGTTTATTCAATACTCACAGCGAAACCTGCCCGGGTTGTCAAGTCAAAAGGTAACGTGTGTATACGAAGATAAAGAAGGGCTTTTATGGGTTGGCTCGCTGGAAGGAGGCTTGGATGTTTTTAAAGTAAAAAATGGTATTGTGACAGAGAAGGTGCCAGCGCTCTCCAATACACCCATAACCTTATTGCAGAATGTGAGAACTTTAAGTCCAGGTCCAAATGGAAATCTCTGGATTGGCACCACCAAAGGCCTGGTATTTTTCAACCGAAAGCAGCGCAGGTTTATGCAGCCGAATATGAAAGGGAGTGCTATAGATGGCATTGCGATACGTTCCCTTCTGGCGGATAGCCAATATAATCTGTGGATTGGGGCAGAGGATAGGGGGCTTTACAGAGCTACACTGAAGGATATGGACGAAAATTCACTTACTGATTTCTCTGCAGAACGAGTAAATGGCGAAGGCGATTATAGTATATATAAACATTCTGTTCATTGTATTTATGAAGACAGGGATAAAAATATATGGCTGGCAACGAATGGTGACGGTGTGCAGATGATCAACAGTGTGAAAGAGAAATTCATGCGCATTGAAGTGAAGCAAGCGGGAGAGTATGACAGATTGTATTTGCGTTTTTGGGGTATATGCAGCGATGAGAATAATAACCTTTGGCTGGGATCAGATGGTGATGGTATTTATAAATACAATCGTGACGGCGATTTGCTGAAACATTATCGTGCAGATGGTCGAAACGGAAGCCTCACGGACAATGCTATTTTATGTTCTTATCGCGATCGTTCAAATACGTTATGGTTTGGAACATATTCGCAAGGACTATTTCGCTATAATAAGGCCACCGATTCTTTCACACACTATAAGCACGATCCGGCCGATCCTTCCAGCTTAGGGATTAATGACGTGCGGGTAATTTTTGAAGACTCGAGGCTTAATATGTGGATTGGTACCAACTGGGGTGGTCTGAATCTTTTGAATAGGGCGACAGGAAAATTTACGACTTACACGCCTGAGAATAGTAAAATCGGCAGTGGGGATATAAGAGCAATTGTTGAAGATAAACATGGCGGGTTATGGATTGGCTGCTCGCGTGGTGGCCTAAATTATTTGAATCGGGATAAGAAAACTTTTCAGCAACTCTTTAACAACCACGAAAGCAAAGTAGACCTTTCGGAGAACATGATCTACGCACTTTGTCTTGACAGAGATGAAAAACTGTGGATAGGAACAGAAGGTGCAGGTCTTGCTATTTATGATTTAAAAAAACAGGAGGTTCACCAGGTAAGTAGCGAGGACGGATTTGACTGCAGTACGGTGTTTGCTATACAGGAAGACATCGCCGGTAATGTATGGATGAGTACAAATACCGGTATAGTAAAATGGGATAGAAAAGAAAGCAGATTTTACGCTTACGATAGCTCTGATGGTTTACAGAATGGACAATTTAATTCCTGTTCGTTCATGTACGATAAAGTTTCAGGACTGATGGGGTTTGCGGGCACGGAAGGAGTAACTCTTTTCTATCCGGACCAGGTAAAGCCTAACGTTCAGCCTCCTGCTGTTGTGATCACCGGTTTCCAATTGTTCAATAAACCAGTGGAAATAAACCCTTCTGATAAAAATGCCACGCTAAAAGAAGCCATTGGTAAAACAAAGGAGATTACGTTACAATATAATCAGTCAATATTCACACTTGAGTTTGCTGCGCTAAGCTATACGTTGCCCGAGAAGAATATGTATGCTTATAAAATGGAAAATTTTGATGATGACTGGAATTATGTTGGCACAGTTCGAACAGCAACGTATACCAATCTTGACCCCGGAGAGTATATTTTTAAAGTTAAGGCATCAAATAGTGATGGTGTATGGAATGATCAACCGGCTTCACTGGTAATTCGTATTATACCACCGTGGTGGCGAACGTGGTGGTTTAGAGTATTTGCTATTGCTGTATTAGTGGGAACAGGTGTTGGATATTATAAGATCAGAACCGGATCAATTCAGGAACAGAATAGAAGGCTCGGAGAATTGGTACTTGAAAAGACAAAGCAATTGCAAAGTGCCAACAACGAATTGCTTGCTCGCGAAGAAGAAATCAGAGCGCAGAATGAAGATTTGTCAGTACAAAATGATCAATTGATACAGCGACAAGAAGAAATAAAGGCGCAGCGCGACCTACTTACCGAGCAAAACAAGAAATTGGAAAGTGCGTGGAAAACAATCGAAATGCAAAACAAAGACATCCTGTCGCGTAACATGACGCTGGATCAGGAAGTGCAGGAGCGAACAAAAGAGTTGGTTGAGTATAATCAGCAGCTGGAACAATTTGCATTTATAGCAGCACATAACTTGCGGGCACCTGTTGCGCGCATTTTAGGATTGGGTCAGGTACTGGATATTTCGCAAGGCAATCGTGATGAAGAAAAAACAATTATAAATCGGTTGGTTTACACTACCGAGGAACTTGACAGGGTTGTGAGAGACATTAATACGATTCTCGATATCAGGAAGAACAACACCCAAGTACTTACCAAGGTAGAACTTACAGAAGAGCTGGAAATAATTAAAGCCAACCTGGAATATGAGATAGCTGAAACTCAGGCGGAGATCCGTGAAGATTTTTCGGCCGCCAATATACTATATACCGCCAAACCTTACCTGGACAGCATTCTGCTTAATTTGATTCACAATGCTATTAAGTATCGCGACCCCAACCGCAAACCCTGCATCGAAGTGAAATCAACTGCGCAGGATGAGTATATATGTTTGTCGGTAAGTGATAATGGACTGGGCATCAATCTCGATATGCATCGCCGGAATATGTTTAATCTATACAAACGCTTTCATTCTCATGTAGAGGGTAAGGGCATGGGTTTATACCTCGTTAAAACACAGGTGGCAGCGCTGGGAGGAAAAATTGACGTGGAGAGTGAAGTAAATACAGGTACAACGTTTAAGGTATACCTGAGGAGAGGCGATGCAAATGAACAAGACGTATCGTAACAAGGATAAATACAAAAGCGGTATATATCAAAAGATAAACACCGCTTTTGTATTCTATTAGCTGCACATCATGCCGAGTTGCGTGCGGCGTTAATAATGCCAAACATACATCTCAGCACAAGCTTGCGATATTGTTTCTCGAACGTTTTGTCTTTATCTTTTTCATCAGGATCTCGCAGTTGCTGTAAAGCAAATTGCTGGATAGTGATCAACGGTAATACAATGCGCTCGCGCAATTTTACCGAGTCGCGGTTTACAGGAGTATTTTCCATCAGTTCTGATAATCCCGATACTTCCAGAATCATTTCGCGCGAAAGCTTGAATTCTGCATTCATCTTCTTCCAGAAATCACCAAAGTCTTTATCCTTCGCCAGATACGAAGTGGCAGGGTAATAACATTTAGTAAGCGACATCATACTGTTACTCAACAGCGTGCGGAAGAAGAGAGATTGCCTGAACAACGCTTTCAGCTCGCGAAGTTTACCTTGTTTTTTCAACTCGCGTATAGCCGTGCCCACCCCATAGAATCCGGGAATGTTCTGCTTCATCTGTGCCCACGCACTTACGAAGGGTATCGCACGAAGGTCTTCGAATTTAAGACTACCTGAATTTCTCTTTACCGGACGCGAACCAATGTTGGTATCGCCGAAGAAAGCAAGCGGAGTAATTTTTTCGAGATAGGGAACGAACTTCGGGTGTTGCTTCAGATCCAGGTACGCTTTGTATCCTTCTTCTGCCAGAAGATCCATCAACGCCTTCTCATTTGCTTCGAACGTATCGATGTTTTTAAACACTGCGTTTTCTATGCCGGCTGAAAGAAGTTGCTCAAGATTATAACCACATGATACAGGCTTACCAAAATTAGAACTGATGGTTTGCCCTTGTATTGTTACCTGTACTTCTTTGTCTTCGATCGTATCGCCTAACGATGCATAGAAGTCGTGTGTGTTTCCACCACCGCGTGCTGGAGGACCACCGCGACCGTCAAAGAACACCGTGATGAATCCTTCCTCACGACTAATGCGTGTCAGGTTTTCTTTTGCCTGGAAGATAGACCAGTTTGCTCGCAGGTATCCTCCGTCTTTTGTACCGTCAGAGAAGCCGAGCATGATAGTTTGCTTGTTGCCTCTGCGTTTTAAATGTTCACGATATGCAGGAATGCTATAGAGTGCCGCCATTACTGACGGAGCATTGGCGAGGTCTTCGATCGTTTCGAACAACGGTACTATATCCAGCTTCAGATCGTCTTCTTTGCCGAGCACAAGTTGAGCGAGTCTGAATACCCGTATTACATCCAGTGCCGACTGGCAATTGCTGATCACATAGCGATGGCAGCCTTCTACGCCATTCTGCTCCTGTATCTGTCCGATCACATCTATACTTTCGATCAGCTCCGTTACAAACTCATCGTCAAATTTCAGCGAAGCCGGTTTGAAGTTGAGCGATAGCAATGTGTCAATCTTCTCGCTTTCGCTAAGTTTATCGAAGTTCTTTAGCTTTTTGTTTTTACTCTGCAGCTTCTCGATACATGCTTCCCACGCGTATGCATGCTTACGACTGTCCTGCCGTATGTCCATGCTGGCGAAATAGAAGCCGAATATTTTTACTTTCAATATAAAGGCATCAAGCAAGTCGAGAAAAAGTCCGCGGTGATCATTAATCAATACATCGCGTGCTTCAAAAAGATCATTGAGCAGCTCATCAGGGTGATGGTATATTTCACCGTAGCCACCGTAGGCTATCGGGTATACTTTACTTTCAGCACGGCCAATGATATGATCAACGCCTTTGAAAGTAAGTCTGCGCTTGAGGAAACGCAGGTCACGGTGATAGCATTTCAGTAAAGTCTCCTGTAAACGCTGCGCTACTTTAAGCGTGATCTCATGTGTAACGAACGGATTGCCATCGCGGTCGCCACCGGGCCAGAAGCCAATCTTGATCAGGTCAAAATTATTCCACGCTTCCAGTTTAATGTTCAGGCCCGACATTAACTTTTCAATGATCTCAGGTATAACCGGATAAAATACATTCTCCAGGAACCAGCACAAGCTGATCGCTTCATCGAAAGGTGTTGGCTTCTCTCTGTTGATGAAAGCGGTTTTCCCCAACTGGCGAAGCAACAGATTTATATCTTCAAGTCTGTTCTCACGAATGGTTTGCTCCAGATCGTTGATAATGCCGAGCACGTTACCCGGATAGAATTGTGTTGGATGCGCAGTTAATACAACGCGCACACTGAAGTCTTCGAGCTTTTTCTTGAGCTCTTCTTCCACGCCTTCAGCAGCGGCACGAAGCAACAGGGCTGATACAGTACCCTTGCCGTACAGGTCGTTGATTTCATCGAAGGCAGCATCTTCAATGGAATCGAACAACACCACCTGGCGCTCTACGTATTGAATGAAGTTGAAGAGCAGATCAATTTGCTCTTGCTGCGTTGCCTGCGGTGTAAAGTCACTGAAGAATTTACGGATAATCGTTCTCGGATCTTTCCCTTTTTCATACCCTGCTTCGCACGATTGCTGGAGCAGCGGTAGCAACGTTCCCGTGCGATAAATGCCGCTGTACGGGAGGTTAAGAAAAAGACTGTTGTACATGTGGTACCGTGTGGAAACAGTCTTGTTGAACTCACTCGCCATGATATAAATTTAGAAACCTGACAAAGTTATTAAATAGTGCTTTGGTGGACGGAGGGGCAAGATATATTGCAGATTTTCTTTCCGAAAACGTTTACGGAATAGAAAAGCTCTTTGATGAAACTTAAAAAGTAATGACCAGTATAGTGGGTAATGACTACTGGCGGAGGTATTCTTTTTTTAGCAACGGACATATCTTATAGCGCTCATCGCGGGTGTCTTCATACAACGCTTCCAACAGTTCATACACATGTGTAATGCCAATGCGCCTGCACCACTCAAAGGGTCCGAAAGGATAATTTGTGCCCAGCTTCATGGCCATGTCTATATCTTCACGAGTGGCGGTGCCTTCCATCACTGTGTAGTAGGCTTCATTAATAATCATGCAAATCACCCGCGGAGTAACCAAGCCCACGCGATCGTCTACGATGAGATATTCTGTGTTCAAGGCATCGCATACTTTTTTAAGATCTGCTTCACCGGTAGATCGCCAGAGGCTAACTTCCAGGATGGGCCGGTTGATGAAAGTAGGCAATCCATTAAAGCCAAAGATGCGGCTTTGCAGATTGTGACCCACCATAAACGTGAGCTCACCGAGGCTTACCTTGCAGGTGTTCAAAAACACCGTTGCGTTTTTATCAACATATATTTCAAAGCGCGCAGGTTCTTCATCGATAATAAAATCCATTACCAGGTCGTGGCTCTCCAGAAATTTCTCCGCTTCACGATGCTCACCTACAAGCGAATAGCTGTGATGCTCACCAAACTTCTGCAGGGTCTCTTTATAATGGGCGTTTTCACCAATGATTAAAATATTCATGCACTTCAAGTAAATCCGTTGCCGGATGCTATTTTTGACGAACCCTAAATTAAATTTTAATCTTAAAAAACATGTCAAAATCAGTTGTTTATTCTGATCAGGCTCCTGAACCGATCGGGCCGTATAGCCAGGCAGTGCTGGCCGGTAACATGCTCTTTATCAGCGGACAGATTGCTATCGACAGATCTTCGGGAAACATTATTACTGCGGACATAGAAAGTGAAACACGCATGGTAATGACTAACCTCGAACATGTATTGAAAGCAGCCGGTCTGGATTTCTCGCACGTAGTGAAGAGCGCTATCTTTCTGAAAGACATGAACAACTTCCCGAAAGTAAATGCGATCTATGGCGAGTATTTCAAAATTAATCCACCTGCACGCGAAACGGTGGAAGTAAGTCGCCTCCCCAAAGATGTTAACGTAGAAATCTCCTGCATTGCTGTAAAGTAATGTACATACCCTGTATAATGTGGGTCGGAATACCGGCTCACAACCTTTCCATTCAGCCGTAAATTCATAGCTCTTTCCTCGCAAATCGACCCTCCTTTCTTACCTTTGCAGTCCAATTTTGTTTTTTGAAGCGATGAGAGAAGTACGCGTACGATTCGCCCCAAGTCCCACGGGCGCACTGCATATAGGAGGCGTAAGAACGGCCTTGTATAATTACCTGCTGGCACGTCAGCATAACGGTACCATGATTCTGCGTGTGGAAGATACAGACCAGACACGCTTTGTGCCGGGTGCAGAAGACTATATCCGCAAATCATTAGAGTGGGTAGGCATCAAGATCGATGAAGGTGTTGGTGTAGGCGGCCCCCATGAGCCCTATCGCCAATCGGAGCGCAAGCCCATGTACATGCAGTATGCAAAACAATTGATCGATGCCGGCCATGCATACTATGCTTTTGATACTGAACAGGAACTCGAAGCCATGCGCGAGCGATTGAAGCTGGCCGGTGTTCCTTCACCACAATATAACAGTATTACACGCACGCAGATGCGTAACTCGCTTACACTTCCGGAAGATGAAGTAAAAGAATTGCTGGCATCCGGAGTGCCGTATGTGATCCGTCTGAAAGTGCCTCGTAAAGAAGAGATCAGGTTGAATGACCTCATCCGCGGCTGGGTAATGGTGCACTCCTCACAGATAGACGATAAAGTATTGATGAAGAGTGACGGCATGCCTACCTATCACCTGGCAAACGTGGTGGACGATTATCTGATGAAGATATCGCACGTGATACGCGGTGAAGAGTGGCTTCCGTCTGCACCGTTGCATGTGCTGTTGTATAAATACCTTGGCTGGGAAAATGAAATGCCACAGTTTGCACATTTGCCGTTGCTGCTCAAACCTGATGGCAATGGTAAGTTGAGTAAGCGCGATGCCGATCAGCTTGGCTTCCCCATCTTTCCGCTCACGTGGAAAGATCCTCATACCGGCGAAGTAGCCATGGGTTATAAAGAGACCGGATATTTACCGGAAGCGCTGGTAAACTTCCTTGCCTTTCTCGGATGGAACCCGGGCACTACGCAGGAGATTTTCTCGATGGAAGAATTGATCAAAACATTTTCCGTAGAACGCATCGGCAAGGCAGGAACGAAATTTGACATTCATAAAGCACAATGGTTCAATCAACAGTATCTCCGCTCGAAACCAGATAGCGTACTGGCGGAATATCTGCTCGAATCATTGAAGCAGGAAAATATAGCATGCTCACCCGAGAAGGCAGCGAAAATCGCGGCAGTAATGAAAGAGCGTGCCACCTTCCCGAAAGATTTTTGGGAGCAGGGTAAATTCTTCTTCTTCGCGCCAACAACGTTCGATGAAGGTGTGGTAAGCAAGAAGTGGAATGATGATGCAGTAAAAGTTTTATCGGCCTATAAAGATGCAGTTGTTGCATTACCCACCATAGATGCTACAACGGCTAAGGCTACACTTGAGCAGGTAACGGCAAGCCTTGGTATAGGCACTGGCAAAATTTTGCAGGCACTGCGCGTGTCCATTACGGGTGCTGGCGCTGGGCCTGACCTGATGATGATCATGGAAATCATTGGTAAAGATGAAGTAGTAAAGAGAATAGAGTACGCACTGCAAACCATCAAGGTAAAAGTTGCGTAAAAACAGGTTAGAGGTTTAAAGTTCAAAGTTTAGGGTTAACATTCTAAGAAGTAAACCTTGAACTTTAAACCTTGAACCTGAAAATGGAACTTTAAACTTCGAAACATGTCAAAGAAAGAAAAGAAGCCTGCCAATACACCCAAGCCGCGCGTGCATAAAGAGCTGCAAGGTTTGGATATAACCATTGATCAGTTTGGTGAGATAAAGTCGAATATGAACATTGAGAAGATTAACGACTTTCTTGATAAAAATGTAGACGACAAAAAGCTCGCAGAACGCGATGACTATGATGAAATGAAAAAGGGTAAAAAGAAGCCCAAGAAATCGTAAGTCTGAAAACAACGTTGTACACGATTCGCGAATAGATTTTCCTCCTTCCGTCACAATCCGTTTCATCTCCGTCAGCAAGTTTTTAATATTGTAGTGCACAACCCCGCACTATGAAGAAATACTATACCCTGTTACTGTTCTTGTTACCGCATGTTCTGTTCGCACAACATACCTGGCCGGAAGAATTGATCATTACTCCTGAGAAAACCAATTTTGAAAAGACCTCTACTTACAAGGAAGTCATAGACTTCCTGCAATCCATTCAAAAGCTGAGCAAAGAGGTAAAAGTAATTTCCATGGGCAAGAGCCTGGAAGGAAAGGAAATTCCTGTAGCTATACTTTCAAAGTCGGGTATTGCATCGGCAGAAGAAGCAAGGAAGGCAAATGCGTTCGTTATTTATATTCAGGGAAATATACATGCCGGCGAAGTGGAAGGTAAAGAAACCGTGATGATGCTGATGCGTGATATATTACTGGGCCATAAACATTATCTGTTGGATAACCAGGTAATTCTGTTTGCACCGATCTATAACACCGACAGCAACGACAAAATGGAAAAAGGCAGGCGGCCATCACAAGAAGATAGTCCGCTGGAAGTTGGTATACGCGAGAACAGCCAGGGGCTCGACCTCAACCGCGATGGTATAAAACAGGAAGCACTGGAAACACAAGCTTTGTTTACCAACATCATTACTCCCTGGGACCCGCAGGTATTTGTTGATCTCCATACCACCAACGGAACGTGGCATGCATACTCACTTACCTGGGCACCAAGCTATCATTATGCAGGCGAGTATGCCACCTATAATTATACCAACAACGTAATGCTGCCTGCGCTTACGGAGTCGATTCACAAGAAGTATGGATTGCGTCTCGGACCGTATGGTGATTATAGTTTAAGTGAAGGGTGGCCGGTAAAGAATTTTTATACCTATAATCATCATCCTCGATATCTGATTAATCAGTTCAGTTTGCGTAATCGCATGGCGATTTTAAGTGAAGCATTTGCACACGAGCGATTCTATCAACGGATAAATTCAACGCGAGCATTTGTGGCAGAGATATTGGAATATACTCATCAACATGCCGCCGAAATTCGCCAGGTAAATAAAAAAGCTGAAGACGATGCTGTTAGAAAAGTAAAAGAGCAAGCCGGCAAAGCAAAGAAGGGCGTGCGATTCAAAATGATCTCCAATGAAAAACTTCAACATTTCTTAACCTACGATTATACCGGCTATAAAAAAGAAGACGGCACCACAGCGTGGTTCCGCACTGGTAATATTGTGGAGTATAATGATGTGAATTACTTCGACCAGTTTGAAGCTACGGTAGAAACAACTATTCCTTCTGGCTATATTATTCCTGCTGCATTTGCAAACATTGCCGCGCAGCTAAAAAAATCAGGTGTAACTGTAACACAACTGAGCAAGTCAGCGACCTATAGCGGAGAAGTATTTATCATTGAGAAGTTCAGCAAAGCAGAGCGTAAATTTGAAGGACACTTCATGGCGACTGCGGAGGGTAAGTATACTTCTGCCACACGAAAGTTTAAAAAGGGCGATTATCTCGTAACCATGGATCAGCCGCTTACAAACCTGATATTGTATATGCTCGAGCCACAATCGGATGACGGGTTGATCACCTGGAATTTCTTTGACGACTACATCGAAAAGCAAGGAGTTAACAACAAGTTGGTAGAGTATCCCGTATTTAAGTACTATAAAAAATAATCCACATGACATCATCACACGAAATTGATTATCACATCCGCGGTGAAAGTATTCAGATCGTTGAAATAGAACTTGATCCGAACGAGACAGTTATTGCCGAAGCTGGCGCCATGTTGTTCATGGAAGACGGGATAACGTTCGAAGCGAAAATGGGCGATGGTGCAAATCCCGGACAGGGCTTATTTGATAAACTTCTCTCTGCTGGTTCGCGCATTCTTACGGGTGAGTCATTGTTTATGACGCACTTTACCAATCGAGGTAATCGTAAAGCGAAAGTAGGATTCTCTGCACCATATCCCGGCACTGTAATACCGGTTGATCTGGCACAGAGCCCGGGTCACGAGCTGATCGTACAGAAGGATGGTTTCCTGTGTGCGGCGTATGGAACAAAAGTATCGATCACTTTTAATCGTAAGCTCGGTTCAGGATTAGTAGGCGGCGAAGGATTTATACTGCAGAAACTGCAAGGCAACGGTAAGGCGTTTGTGCATGCAGGAGGAACAGTAATTGAACGTACACTCAACGACGAGACACTGCGTGTTGATACCGGTTGTGTAGTAGCGTTTGAATCGCAGATTGATTTTGATGTGCAGACTTCCGGCAGTCTTCGCTCTATGATCTTTGGCGGTGAGGGTATATTTCTGGCAACGTTGCGAGGCACCGGTAAAGTCTGGTTGCAGTCTATGCCGATCCGTAAGCTTGTGCAGGCACTGGCACCTTACGGCCGTAACAGTGCCAAAGAATCAAGCTCACTGCTGGGCGGATTTTTTGAAGAGTAATATATAGTAAAGAATATATTTGCGCTCAGTCTCGCTGAAATTTCAAGAGAAGCTGAGCGTTTTTATTGGACAGGGATGCAAGTGAAAATTATCTTACAATCGAAATCTTTTTCACCACCATTCGCCCATCGAGTTGCGTGGTAACGAAATACATGCCTGCAGCATAGTTAGATGTGTTTATGCTGTGACTGAAAGAATCGGTTGTATCTGTAAAACTTTGGGTATACAAGCTTGTTCCTTCCGTTGTGAGAAGAGAAATGCGAAGATTCCTTGTCTTGATGCCGGCGATCGATACGATTACCTCCTGTTGTATAACGGGTACCGGATATATAGTTACAAAACGATTGAGATCCTTTTCAATACCGGTGATAACGGAAATATCTTTTGAGGAGGTGTCCTGGCAGCCGTTGACCGCCGTTACTGTGAGGGATACATGAAATACATTGCTGGAGTCGTATGCATGTTCCGGATTTGGTTGCTGGCTGGTTGAGCCATCACCAAAATTCCAGAACCAGGAGGAGGCATCTGTGCTGTGATCGGTAAACTGTATAGATTCACCCACCACAAAATTTTCTGAAGCCAGCGTAATCGCAAAAGCAGATATAGGACGAGGACGAACTGTTACTACTACTTCATCGGAAGTAGACACGCAGTTTAATGTACCGTCATCGTATTTTACCATAACACTGTAGGTACCTGCTTCTCCTACCTTGATGGACTGCGTTATTTCGCCATTGCTCCAGGCATATTCGCTTGCTTCTTCTACAGAGAGTATAACAGTATCTTTGGCACACAAGGCCGGAGAGCGCGATGTGAGAATGGCTGGCTGTGCACGAACAACAATATGTGCCGGTGTACGCACACTCTCATACGAATGTGTTGCATTGGAAACATATAGCGTAGTATCGTTCGTTACATTGGGAATTACGAGTTGAGATCCTTGCGCTACGGCTGTTCCTCCGGTAAAATCACGATACCAGTTATACTTGGTTGCCCCGGTGGCCTTGAGTGTAGCGTTGCTGCCGTAGCAAGCCTGTATCGTATCGACTGCCGGCATAGTCGCAGTTAATGTATAGTTATATACCGAATCCGCATACCTGGCAGAATGGATGATTGCATCGTAATTCTCAGCAGCGTGCAACGCAAAAGCAATCTTTACTTCTTCGTTTGGATTAAGATTGAATGGCCCTGCCGATACAATGTGGCTCACATCATTGCCGGTGCGGCTGGTGCCGGCTGCAGCACGCGTGGTAGATATACCGGTAAATTTCTCTGTATCGCTGAAGCCATCATATATACCGAACGATGCTCCTCCGGCAATAGAGGGATCATTGTCTATAGCATAATAGCTGCCAACCGGTGTGAGCAGTTGTATGCCAGCATGCGGAAGATCAGATGATTGCTTGGGAAAGACGTAACCGAGTTTGGTAGCAGCGTCCCACTGTGCAGCATCTTGCGCACCATTCAAACTGATATCCCAATCGGCAAACATGCCGAAGTAGAAATTGTTGACCGCTGTTGCCTGTGTATTTTTGATCGTATATTCTACAATGATAAAGCGATCGTATGGAGCATCGGGCCATACCAGCGTGTGATATGATACTTTTACTTTTTGTTCAGATTCTGTTGTTGAGTTGGAGAAGGCTCCGAATATTTCTGAGAATGAACGCTCGCCCGGCATATCCTCCTGCATGCGGCTTACCGTAACAAAATCCTGGTCGAATCCATTGTTATTGTTGCGCACGGTGTTGAGAATAGACGAAGAAGAATTCCCCAAGATCACACCCATCTCGTACAACATGGATTTACCATCAAACACAAAGCCGCTTCCTTCCTGTGAATTGGCAGTGTCTTCATAACCCCATCTTCCGGAAGAAGAAATGGTAGTGGTAATTTTGTTTTCGTCAATATCGCGATAAGAAGGATTGGGCACGAAGCTGAACGTTTGTGTATCACTATAAGCTCCATCGGTATAGGTTATCAGCAGATCAACTTTGTTGTTCTCCGGTACACTTGCACTTAGCGTAAGTTCGAAAGGCGAAAGCGTATTGGTAATGGTTTCGCCCGATGGAATAGAGCCGGGCTGTATACTACCTTTGGTAATAGAAATATAGGGCGAAATGGTAGAGATTGAAATCTGTAAACCGGAAGATGTAGCATGCAGAAAATTTTTGAACTCAAATGTGAGTGAAGCATTTTCACCAGGTGCAGCCGGCTGACCTTTGGCGTTGAGTAATTTATAGCTCAGTGCACGAATGGAGGGCGATTCTAATGTAAGCGCCTGCTGTATATCTAACCGGCCTTTGCCAAGCATGTTTAGGTATGCAGGATTATTGTCGTAATAACTCGCATCGGCTGATACTCGTATTTGCTCGGCCAATTCCAATGGACTGTATTCAGGGTGATAAGCCCATACAAGCGCAGCGGCACCGGCTGTTATGGGAGATGAAAACGATGTGCCCCCGGTAGTATAATAATCATTATCGAAAGCGGTCGTGTATATATTTACTCCAGGTGCACTCAGATCAACAGCATGGTTGTAGTTTGTAAAGGTTGCACGCATATCGTTCTGGTCAGACGCAGCTACCGATAAAACATAATCGTAGGATGCGGGGTATAGCATGGTGGTGGTGTTGTCATTACCAGCGGCTGCTACTACCAAACAACCAAGATCCAGCGTTACATAGGTAATAATGTCCTGGTACACCTGGCTTCGCACACTTGATCCCCACGAGCAATTAATAATGCGCGCTCCATTATGTGCTGCATACAATACACCTAAATATAGGTTGGAGCTATAGCTCCGGTCTGATGATTTTTGGTTGTCGGCATAATGCTTTGTATAAAGCAGCCTGGTTTTGAAGCCAACACCTGCCATACCGATTCCATTGTCAGTGGCAGCGCTGGCGCATCCGCCTACCTGAGTTCCATGCGTAAAGCCGGGGCCGTTTTTATAAATAGCAGGATCGTTATCGCCGGCATAATTCGGGTTCAGAGCATTTAACGTATCGGCTCCTGAAAAATCCCATCCGTTAATATCATCTATATACCCGTTGTTATCATCGTCTACACCAGCGATACCATTGAGCTCTGCTGCATTCTTGTAAAGTTGACTCGCAAGGTCAGGGTGATTAATATCTACTCCAGAGTCAACAATGCCGATCACCATATCTTCACTGCCTTGCGTAATGTCCCACGCTTCAATTGCTTTGATCTTGGATAAATAGTATTGTGTCAATACACCCGGATCGTTTGGTGTAAACTGCATGCGTTCGCGATATACCGGTTCCGCAAGTTCTACATATCCGCTGGCATAAAGAGAGTATATATAGTCTTCTACAGGCTTTGATGGATCGAAGCTCAGCTCGAAGTACTGGGTTATATCAATAGCCGGCTTATAGGCTTGCACCCGAGCCGATGATCGCTTCACAACTCCGGCAGGAGCCAGCGATACTACGCGACTGGCTCCCAAGGGCGCAGCAACGCGGCCATTGGCTTTGGTGCTTTCCTGGAATAGTGCTTTATACTGCTGCTTGATCTTTACCAGCACCTTTCCCGCATGATAATCATCGGGCGCGACCGAGCGTGAAAAGGAAGATTTTGGTATTTGATTTTTTTGCTGTGCCTGCAAAGAAGATGCGCACAGTACAGCAAGAACACATGCCAGAGAAAGCCGCATAGACCAAGGTGTTTATAAACAAAAATAGTGAATATTAAGTCCGTAAAAGGGGGGTATATGTAACCAATAGATGAAAAGGATTTTTATCTGTTGGCACGTAAATACAGAAAAAGCTTAAAGCGGAAAGCTTAAAACAGAAAGATTAAGGCAAAAGCTTAAAGAGCTAGATCATGCCTCTGGCTTTCAATTCCAGGTATTTGTTGATGGTGTTTACGGTTAAATGCTCAGGGGCTGTGAGAAGTGCCTGTATGCCGTGTTTGGCGAGCTCTTTTACAATCAGCTTTTTGTCGTAACTGAATTTCTCGGCTACAGCTTTGTAATACACATCGTGCAAGGTGTGAGCCGGGTTGTTGAGCATCGCACGCATCTCTGTGTTCTCAAAGAATATCACTACCAGCAGATGCTGATTGGCCAGGCTCTTGAGGAAAGGCAATTGCCGGTGCAGACCATAAATGGATTCGAAGTTGGTAAACAACAACAACAGACTCCGCTGACTTACTTTTCTGCGGATGAAGCTGTGCAAGGTAGAGAAATCAGATTCGCGGTAGGCTGTTTTCTGATTATATAGCACTTCCATAATGTGCGACAGCTGATTGTTTCTCCGGTTCGCCGGCACCATCGTTCCGATCTTATCCTGAAACGTGATCAGCCCTGCCTTATCTGATTTCTTAATTGCTATATTCGATATTACCAGGGATGCATTGATCGCGTAATCCAGCAGGCTCATGCCGTTAAAAGGCATTTGCATCACACGCCCTTTGTCGATGAGTGAGTATACCTGCTGCGAACGTTCATCCTGAAAGTGGTTTACCATCAGGTTGGTTCTGCGTGCTGTAGCTTTCCAGTTTATCGTGCGGATGTCATCGCCGCTAACATATTCTTTGATCAGCTCAAACTCCTGGTTGTGGCCAATGCGTCTTATTTTTTTGATGCCGATTTCGGTAAGTTTATTCGAGATCGCCATCAATTCGTATTTGCGCATCTGTATATAGGAAGGATATACCGGTACCAATGCATCGGCAGAGAACCTGAACCTGCGGGACAGGAATCCGATTGGCGTAGTAACAAAAACATTTACAGCCCCGAATGAATATTCTCCGCGCTTTACCGGGCGCAGGTAATATCGAATGATCTTCCTCTCACCAGAAGGTATATCAATCTTGAAGTTGAGATCACGCCGCTGAAACTGGTGCGGTATCTCGTCAATCACGGTGAGAGATGCTTTGAAGGCATAGAAATTATCCAGCTGAATACGTACTTCATTGTCATCGCCATTGGAAAGCTTCTCCGGGTTGAGGCGCTCGCCAGATACCCCCTTGCGCGTTCGGAATAATAACAGCAGATCGGTTAATATTACGGCCAGCAATACCAGGAAAAGTATCTTAGGGATAACGATGGGTATATTCAGTATAAAACTGGCAACAAATGCCACCACTACTATACTGATAGCAGTAAACAACCTGCTGTTTAAATATAGGGCACGGATCAGCTTCACTTAGCGCGGAACTTCTACTTTGTCAATAATCTGTTGAACTACTTCATCGGCAGTAATGCCTTCCATCTCTTTATCAGGAGTAAGTACAATGCGGTGGCGCAGCACTGGCAGCGCTACAAACTTTATATCTTCCGGCGTAACAAAATCGCGGCCGTTTACGGCTGCAAAGGCTTTGGCGCTGTTGAGTATAGCGACAGAAGCACGCGGTGACGCACCCAGGAAGAGTGCCGGGTTGTTGCGCGTTTCATGAATGATCTGCGCTATATACCGGATCAGGTTTGCCTCAACGTGTATTTGCTGAACGGAGAGGCGATAATTTCTGATCTGCTCGGCAGAAAGTATAGCACTTACTTCACTCACTGCCTGCTGCCCCTTGCGTTGATGATGCCCGGCAATGATCTCTATTTCCTGTTCCAGCGCCGGATAGGTAACGCTGATCTTGAAGAGGAAGCGATCGAGCTGTGCTTCCGGCAAACGATAAGTACCTTCATGTTCGATCGGGTTTTGTGTGGCCACTACCATGTAGGGATGTTCGAACGGATAGGTGGTGCCATCGATCGTTACCTGGCGCTCTTCCATTACCTCAAATAGAGCGGCCTGTGTTTTTGCAGGCGCACGGTTGATCTCATCGATTAACACTATGTTGGAAAATATAGGCCCTGCCTTGAACTCAAACTCTGATTTCTTCATGTTGAAGATCGATGTTCCCAAAACATCAGAAGGCATCAGGTCGGGAGTGAATTGAATACGTGAGAAATTTACCGAGATAACTTTCGACAGAAGTTTGGCAGTAAGTGTTTTGGCAACGCCCGGCACACCTTCGATCAATACGTGGCCATCCGCCAGAATAGCGGTGATCAACAAGTTTACCATCTGCTCCTGACCCACAATTACTTTAGCGATCTCCGACCGGATCTGCTGTATGCTCTGGTTTAGTGCGCTGAGGTCAACGCGATTCTCAAAAATTCTTTCTTCCATAATGATCGTAAGTTGTTTCTGCGCAACGCTGGCTGTGCGCTATTCTTTTTCCGTTATAAATGTGAGTTGAACTTCTCTATTTTTTCATTCAAGTCGATTAACCGATCGACTGCAATTTGTGGTTGCGATTGGATCAGCCGTATTAACATGATGAGCGAGCGTACTTCGTCTTCCGGCTTGCCCGACTTTTTCGACAGCGCCACTATAAAGTTATCATCCAGCCGACTGGTGCCCAGCCAATATTTTGTTCGGATTTGTTCAAAAAGGTAATGGATTTTCTTCTCGGCAAGATCTTTATGCTCGCCCTGCTGATAGTATAGATTGCCAATAGTTTTTACAAACTCCAGCGTGGTGTTGCCCAGTGGCTTAATTACCGGAATAATGCGCTGCTTTCGTTTTACTTCAAAGAGTATGAACACGATAATCGAGAGAATAGTGATGAAGTAAGCCCATCGCAATGATTCTGTATTTAGTATAAACCGCAATGGCGTTGTTGCCTCCATTCGACCAAGGTGATAGTACTCCGTCCAGATTACATCGTTTACCGGCAGATACGACAGCGTAGTGGCAGCAAACCGGCTGTTATCACCAGACAACAGATAGGCGTTGGTAAAAGTCATAGGGGTGCAATTCAAAATGATGGTTCCTTTGCCCCAGGGTATAGCGAGCGTTACCGGTAAGTGCACATCATTCTCGGCTACAGCTTTTGCATGCAGCGAATCGGAGCGCAGTATAAAACGCTCATGAATGTTTTTGCGCGGATATATATATACCCCTGTATCATGCAAGGCTATGTTGGTAAAACGCAGTCGCGAAGAATCTTCTTTATCGGTAAGGAAATGGCGATGCTCATTTTCGAAGTAATAGTCAGACGTGCCGATCTTCAGGGTATCGGCAAACTTGCCATAAAAACCATGGGCCGATATTAAAGCTGAACCACCACGGGCTACGTTTTTCAGCAACGCATTTACATCATCATCCGGAGGACTGAAGTCGGTTGATATACTGATAAAATTTACCGGCTGGTGTATGGTATCGTACAATTCGTAAATGGTGGCATTGTTTTGCAGCACACGTTGCTCTGGAAACAAATCGTGAATCAATTCACTCAGAGCATATCCGCCAAACGGTATTTTGTGGTTGCGATGAAAAGTAATACGCCAGTCGAGCTGCCGCGGGGCCATCATCGAAAAGATGAGGTAAACCACCACAGCACCGGCAATGTATGCTATATATTTCCAGTCCTTCTTCAACGGATATTACTTTTCCAATTATTGAAAATGTTGTTCACCCGCCCGTACAGTTCATCAGTGATGACGAAGTTTCCATACCAGGCATATTCAAAGTAAAAATTCAGTTCATGAAAACCGCTCTTCAGTTCTTTTGCGGTTAATTCATTGAGATAGTCATGATTGGTTTTGCCGGGCTCCCAGGTAATATGATGATGATCGGCCAGCAGCTTGAGCCCATGCAAAAAGATCAATCGAATAGCAAGCCTGTATTCTTTCCGCAACAGCGCTTCCTGTATCAGCTTCTCGAAATCCATTTCATGAATATTCTCTTCGATTACTTCATGCACCATGGCAGTTTTATCCGCCTTTGCATAGAATATTTTTAGTGCATCGATTTTGAGCAAGCGCAAAATCACATAGATCAACACCGACACTACTAATATTCCTACAATCACATTTCCCCAGTCGGTAGATTGGCCCATATAAAATAACCAGCTCAGCGCTGCGATCAGCCACATCTTGATACGATCCCACAAGCTTACAATGGCTGGACTATCCGTTCCATAATCCATTTCCGGATCCTGACGCATTTCTTCAATCTTGCCCTCATCTACTTTGCGTATGTCAACAACGGTGCTGTCGGCAGCAGGAATAATTTCGGGTTCATCTTCGTCCTGCTCATGAAAGAGGCTATCGATATTTTCCTGCAAAACCGGTGGTGCCGGATCTTGTGCGAAAGAACCAACAGCATAAAAAAGAAATATACCTGCCAGTAAAAACTTAGTAATGCTCATCGTTTTGTGGTTGAGCAGTGCTTTGCCCGAATGTTTCAATACTGCTCATCAGTCCTTTCGATTCCTTCAGCTCCACCAGGTTGTAGTATTGAAAGGCAAGTGCTACCAACGGCAGCGAATAAAGCAGTGTGTTGCAAACAAAATATAGAATGAGGAATAAGGAATTTACGGCAGCCATAACACCCCCCGGTTCTTCATATACTTCGCCTTTAGCCTGGTGCAGCATGGATACGATAAAGCTTATATACCACGGAAGGAAGAAGATAAAAGAAACAGTAGATTGGATCAGTGTATTGATAAAACCAATACCGGCGGTACTCCACATTTTATTCTTGACAAGATAGAACAACCTGGAAAGGCCATCGAAGAAACCTATATGTTCTGATTCGCGGATAATGAATACGAGCGACATGTTTATGCTGAGCACGAACGCAAACAGGTAAAAAGCCAGCACTCCGAAAATGGTAAGGAACGGACTGATGAAACTTGCAGCGCCCATAATTAACCCAAGCGGTATAGCGAGTATAACAAACAACACGATCATTACAATTACATACAATGTTAAAGTACCAAAGTGCATCCAGAACGTTCTGCGCACCTGTGCCCACACTTCACTTACTTCAATAGAGGAAGTTCGTTTCTCGCTGTAAACGCGCATATAGCCATAGGTAGTAGCAATGGTAATAACACCACCGATCCAGGCAAAAAGCACAATGCCCAGTATCTGCAACCAGAAGGTGGAAGATGAGAAGTAATTCTGTAATTCTTCGGGATTGCTGCTGCCAAAACGGTTTTGTGACGCTACGCTAAATCCCATAAAGCGATTGAAGATATCGCCTATAAATATACTGCTGAGAATTACCGGCGGGCCGGCAATAAACAACATGCTCTTGGCAAATGATTTAAAATTTTGCCGTAAAAAATCAAATGTCACGCTCATCTTCTGACTGAAGTTGCGCGCCCGTTGAAATTCAATCACGTTTGTAGTCTCCATATTTCTTTACTAACCGGTGGGGATATATAATAAAGTAGTAGATCATCAGAAAGGCCGATATACCAATGATGATCATTTTAATGCTCCAGTGCATGAACCCATAGCGCGTTACAAACGATTCTATGAATCCTGCTACGATAAAAAACGGAACGAGGCCCAATACCATTTTCAATCCTTTCAATGCGCCGCGTTTGAATGACTCCAGCCGTGAATAGGTGCCGGGAAATAGTATACTGTTGCCCATAACAAAACCGGCTGCACCTGCTATAACAATAGACGAAAGCTCAATGGTGCCATGCAGCATAATTACCGGTGCACCTTGTGCCAGTTGCCCTTCAGTATAGAAAAATGTGAGAAATGCCCCCACCATCAAGCCATTATAAAAAAGAAAACCTCCGGTTAACAAAGAAGAGATGGCACCGAACACAAACGTATTGAACGATACCATAATATTGTTGAACGTAATGCGAAAGAACATGCTCACCTCGTTGTCATCTCCGTAGATGGCAGTGGGGTTTCCCTTTCGGATATTTTCCAGCGTCATGTTCACATAGCCATCGCCCAGAATAAGGCGTATAAATGTATCGTCATAAAGCGTTGAGGCAACGCCTATAAATCCGGCTACTATAAAAATAATAAAAGCGTAGAAAAGTTGCCTGCGCGATTCATACATCACCAACGGCACTTCGGTTGTCCAGAAGGTAACGAACCGGTTCTTGTCTTCACGTTTGTTTTTGTAAATCTCCAAATGGATTTTGGAGGCCAGGTTGTTGAGGTATTGGGTAACGCGGCTATCCGGATATTGTGTACGCGCAAAGGAGAGATCATCCGTGATCTGTATAAAGATCTCGGCAAGCTTGTCGGGCTTGATGCTCTGCGGTACAGCGAGCGTACGTTCAAACTCCTGCCAGCGTGCCTGATTTCGTTTTACAAATGCAGCTTCTCTCACAATGATTAGGTTGTTGGTATCTGCGGGGCGCCTGTTTTCTTTGCTCTATAAACCGACAGCAAAATGCACATTATTTTTCAATGGCCGGCAACAGCAATCACCTGATTCCACACGCGAAATACATTTCCGCTGCAGATTTTTTCAATGTCAGCAGGAGTGTAGCCGCGCTTCAGTAAAACATAAATCAGGTTGGGGTATTGCGATACATCTTTCAGACCTACCGGAAGGCTGTCGCCCACGCCATCGTAGTCTGATCCGATTCCCACGTGATCTATACCCACCAGCTTTACTACATGGTCTATGTGATCAGCAACACGCTCTACATCGGAAAATAATTCCTTGTGGTCGCGGGCAAACTGATCGATGATAGGCTGCGCATCCTGATCAGCAGAAGTAAGCTTCTTCTCCTGTAATATTTTCTCAAGTGAATCGCGCAAGGCATCGTTGCGTCTGGCTACAGAATCCAGGAACGATGCACCAAAGTTGATCTGGATAACACCACCATTTTTTGCCAATGCCTTAATCATATCGTCATTCATGTTACGCTGAAAGCCGGGAGTAAAGTAGCGGCACGAAGAGTGTGAAGCGATGCACGGTGCTTTGGTAATCTTCATCACATCATAAAATGTACTGTCAGATACATGCGATATATCTACCATAATGCCTACCCGATTCATTTCGGCTACCACTTTTTCTCCGAAAGGACTGAGCCCGTTGGAAGTGTTCAATGTATCATAAGATGAATCACAGATCTGGTTGTCTTTGCCATGCGTTAACGTTATATATCGTATACCACGGTCGTAGAAATACTTAACATTCGCCAGGTCGTTGCCAATCGGTGCCCCGTTCTCCATGCCCATTGGCAGCGATATTTTACCGGCTTTGGTGTTAGCTATAATTTCATCGGGCGAACCAGCCAGTGCAAACTTGTCTGCAACAGAGTCGGCAATAAAGTGTATCATGTTGATAAGCGAATCGGCGAGTGCCTTTCCCATATCAGGTTTTTGCTGGTAGCTGGAAGGTATATAGATCGACATGAACGGAGCGTCCAGTCCACCTTTTTTGGCACGCACGTAGTCAAAGTCGCCTTCCTTTGTTTCTACCGGTATGCCCAGGTATTCGCGGTCGAGGCGAAAGTTCTTTACCTTGAGGCGATAAGGCAGATCAACGTGACCATCCGTAATGATATAAGCCCGTGCAAGCGAGTCTGCCACTTTGTGCAGTTGTTCGTCAGGAAGCGAAGCATAATCCTTTTTATGAGAAGTGCTGCAGGCGGAAGCAATCGCGAGAACAATTAATACAGTAAAAGTACAGGCACGCATAACCACAGGTTGATTTGTAATATCTTTAGGACGGAAAAGTTATTGAATTTTCATCCTGATGCAAACAGTAAGTGTACGTACCACGCAAAATGTTTTTATACAGTATCCGGTAGCGAGCTTGGGCGATCGCATGCTGGCTACGCTCATTGATTCCGTAATCGTTATCGCCTACATGATAGGTGCTATCTATTGCCTGGTGGAACTGAATGTAAATTCTCCTGCCGTTATCATCGCGGTGATCGCTATTCCCTATACTTTATACCATTTGCTGTTCGAAATCTTCATGGGTGGCCAAAGCCCTGGCAAGCGACAGATGAAGATCAAGGTTGTTCGCATAGACGGTACACCGGCTACAGTGGGTAATTATTTAATGCGCTGGTTGCTGCGCATCATCGAAGTTCAGGCTATGTCAGGTATGGTAGCGATTATTACCATTGCTTTAAACAACAAAGGGCAGCGCCTTGGAGATATAGCGGCAGGCACTACCGTGGTGAAACTGGTGCCGCAGCAGGCCGTTACAGCAAACGAAGTATTTACACTGGCCGAAGATGATTATGTACCTCAATTTCCGGCGGTAGCCATGTTAAGCGATCGTGATGTGGAGTTAATACAGCAGGCACTGGAAGTATACCGCAAGCACGACAATATTCAACCTGTTATGCTGATTACCGAGAAGATCAAAAGAATGCTTTCGATTGAGACAGACATGACGTTTGAGAATTTCCTGACTACCATTCTGAAGGATTATAGTAAAGTAACCTCCGGAAAGTGAGCGAGCCGCATAATCTCCCCTCCTATACCAAAGCTCAGTTAGCCCTGCGCAACGGCCAGGATAAACCACAGATATGGGTGGCATACTTGGGGTTAATCTACGATGTAACCAAGTCGCGACTATGGCGTGAGGGTAAACATTACGAGCACTGGGCAGGGCAGGATCTGACCGATGAATTGAAAGATGCACCTCACACAGAAAAGGTTTTTGATAGATTTACCGTAATAGGCAGGCTAGTGAATTAAAAGAATTGAAAATTTACCACAACACACGGACACACTTGTGTAACTTGTTTTAAGTTGTTGTTTACTGTTTTAGTTTTGCCGCCGTTGAAATTGCAAACCGTTTCTAAACAAGCTAAATTCGCGGATAACCAGCGGCTCATATACAATGATTCTTATTGCAGACAGCGGAGGTTCCAAAACTGATTGGAGGTTTATTCAGAAGGATGGAACAATTGGCCAGGCCAGCGCTCCGGGATTTAATCCATACTACCAACCCATCGATGACCTGAAGAAGAATGTTCAGGAAATATTGTTACCGAAAATTCACGACCAGGTTAATAAGATATTTTTCTACGGTGCCGGGGTTTCGTCTGTTAAGAATCAGCTCACTATAAAAAGCGCATTCCTTGAATTTTTCCCGGAAGCACAGATCGAGATAGGCTGGGATTTACTTGCAGCAGCACGTGCTCTCTGCGGACATGAGCCCGGTATAGCATGTATCATGGGTACAGGCTCCAATTCTTGCCTGTACGATGGCAACAAGATTATAGACAACGTAGCGAACCTCGGATGGATTCTGGCAGATGAAGGATCTGGCGCCAACATCGGTAAAAAATTCCTGGTAGATTATCTGCGCAAGAAGATGCCAGACTCTGTAGCGCTTCAGTTCCAGGAAAGATTTCCGCTTACGCGTGAAGAGTTCCTGGAGAAAATATACCAGCAGGAACGCCCCAGTGCATTTCTGGCGAGCTTTACCCGCTTTATATTTCAGCACCTCAAAGATCCATATTGCTATAGCCTCATCTATAACAGCTTTGCAGAGTTCTATGAGAATAATGTGATGAAGTATGAGAACTACCAGAATCTGAAAGTGCATTTTACAGGTTCTATCGCTTTTTACTTCAGCGATATACTTCGCCAGGTAGCCAATGATAAAGGCATTACCGTAAAGAATATACTTGAAGGACCTATAGCAGGTCTCACGTTATACCACCAGAACGATTCAAACTAGGTGACAACAACGGAATCATCTTCCCACTACGATCATCTCGAATCGATGAGCGTGAATGAGTTGCTGATCAACATCAACAACGAAGACAAAACTGTTCCGTTCGCAATCGAAAAAGTTATACCAAGCATCGAAGCGCTGGTTAATGTTATTGTAGAGAAGATGCAGGGTGGCGGCCGCTTGTTCTATATAGGTGCCGGCACCAGCGGCCGTTTGGGGGTTGTAGATGCATCGGAGATACCGCCCACCTATGGCGTGCCTCATGGGAAAGTGATAGGACTGATAGCCGGTGGCGATATGGCTATACGCAAAGCCGTTGAAAATGCCGAAGATGATGCAGCACAAGCCTGGAAAGACCTGGAAGAACACCTCATCAACCAGCAGGATGTACTTATTGGTATAGCGGCTTCAGGGCGAACCCCGTATGTAATCGGTGGGCTTAAAGATGCCCGCGCCAACGGTGTTGTTACTGGTTGTATTGTATGCAACCACGGTTCTGCAGTGGCAGCAGCAGCAGATTATCCTGTAGAAGTGGTAGTGGGTCCGGAGTTTGTTACCGGTAGCACACGCATGAAAGCAGGTACAGCACAAAAGCTTGTGTTGAATATGATTACTACCGCTACCATGATCAAGCTGGGGCATGTAAAGGGCAACAAGATGGTAGATATGCAGCTTACCAATAAGAAACTGGTGGATCGTGGCACTCGAATGATCATGGAAGAATTGCAGGTATCAGCTGATCAGGCTGCGCAGTTACTCAAAACCCATGGCTCGGTACGCAATGCAGTGGAAGCGTTCCGGAATAGTATATAGAAAACCTGTATGCTAATCCTGGCGGGATCAGTTTTTTACAGCAGCTATTCAAAAAGATTCCCTTGCACGATATAGAACCATACTATAACTGGCAAAAGTATTACGACTCATCGGCCGATGATCGTTCGCCTTTCTACGGTAAAGAATATAATCACGATGTATACTCCGAAACCATCTACGGATACTATATAGATCCCGCCTGGGATTCCATCGGATCTGAAACACTGTTTATAAAAATTCTCTATGCTGATTACGATCTGGGATATGTAGTGATAGAATTTATAGGCGAGTGGAATGATACACTGAACAACGATATCATGACACTGAAGCGGAGTGTGTTGGAACTCTTGTTGAAAGAAGGCATCAATAAATTTATACTCATCGGCGAGAACATCATGAACTTCCACGGCTCTGACGATAGTTATTATGAAGAGTGGTATGAGGAAATTGAAGATGGCTGGATTGCCGCAGTAAATTTCCCCGACTTTGTGCAGCGCGAGTTCAGCAGATATCACCTCGATCAGTATATGAACATGGGTGGCACGCTGCAGATTGATAACTGGCGTACGTTAAAGCCCTCAACATTTTATGAATTAGTGAGCGGGTTGATTCAGAGAAGACTGAACTGAACATCGCTTACCTGCGCATCGGCCGGTACAAGGTAATCGCGTTTTGATTGAAGCTCCCGGCACAGCACGCGCGTTCTGCGAAGCTTCCCTTTCTTAAAGTAACGTCCCTGAAGTTTGAAAATACTTCCCTCCGGTATATCTGATAGTATAGCAAACTGATGCGCGTTCCGATCAAATTTCCTGAAAGCGTGGGTTAAGGCGGCATCAGCAAATGAACTTGCCTTGGGGTTGATCATGTGCCTGCGTAGCTCATGTAAGATTTCGTCAGGAAAAACAGTTTCCCAAAGTAGAGGAACCATTAATTCCGTAAATGTGGTCTTCCATTCTTCGCCATGCGGGTCTACGCGGCCCCCAAATTTCAAATATACTTTTAGATGGGCTACCTCGTGAACATACGTGGTTAGGAAGAGGTATTGATTGAGATCGTGGTTGAGGGTGATTCTCGGGTGGCTTTTGGTTCGGCGGCTGGTAAAGTCACCAACTTTGGTTTGCCGGCTCTTGGTAAGCTTCAAGTCAAACGGGCTTGCTTTCCAAAGGTCGAAACAATACGATACGGCTTCTGCCGGTATATGTAATCGTAATATTTCCAGTACTTTATCGGCTTTCATAAAAAATAAAAAAAGGCTTTAGTTTTCTAAAGCCTCTCGGAAAATCAATCCTAAGATTGATTAGTGAGCTGTTGAGTCAGCCTTTACTGAATCAGCAGCAGGAGCAGCAGCTGAGTCAACAACAGCAGGAGCTGGAGTTTCAACAGCAGCAGAATCTACAGCTTCAGCAGCAGGTTCAGCTTTCTTGCCACATGCAGCGAAAGCGAAAGCAAAGCCACAAACAGCTAACAATGCGATTAATTTTTTCATAGTTTACAGGTTTTAAAAAATTTACCGCAAATATAGTACGATTACATCACACCGAATCAAGCGGGTAATAAAAAATTGTTCTAAAGGCTATTTTTTGCGGAATATCAACCTCACAGGCACTCCTTGAAAATCAAAATGCTCACGAATCTTATTCTCCAAAAAGCGCTGATACGACTCCTGAATATACTGTGGCAGGTTACAGAAGAATGCAAACGATGGAAACCGGGCATTTACTTGCGTGATATATTTGATCTGGATCAGTTTACCCTTCATGGATGGCGGCGGGTAGCGTTCAATCTCTCTCAATAACGTATCGTTAAGCTTGGAAGTAGGTATCTTCTTGGTCTTGTTCTCAAACACTTCTACGGCTTTCTCCATAACCTGGAAGATACGCTGCTTGTTGAGTACGGATGAAAAGATGATTGGTATATAATCGATTGGTGCCAGCTTCTCAAGTATATCTTTCTTAAACTTGTCAGATGTCTTCGAATCCTTTTCAATAAGATCCCACTTGTTTACCATAATCACCATACCCTTACCCTGACGGTGCGCCAGGCTAATAAGGTTTACATCCTGCGATTCCATTCCACGCTCAGCATCAATCACGATGATACAAACATCACTTTCCTCCAGTGCACGTAGCGAGCGGAGCACTGAATAAAATTCAATGTCGTCTTTTACTTTACCTTTCTTGCGTACACCGGCCGTATCGATGAGTATAAAGTTTTGGCCATACATTTTATAGTAGGAATGAATGGCATCGCGCGTAGTGCCGGCTTCATCGGTTACAATACTCCGGTCTGTTCCCAGCAAAGCATTTAGTAATGACGATTTACCAACGTTGGGTCTGCCCAATATGGCAATGCGTGGTATACCTGCATCCGGGTCTTCAACACCTTCACTCGGAAAAACTTTGATAAGCTCGTCCAGTAGCTCCCCTGTGCCTCCACCATTCTCAGCCGAGATCGGGAAGATCTCGCCATCCAGGCCAAGTGCATAGAATTCTGTAGCAAGTATACCTTTATCAGGCGTATCGGCCTTGTTGGCTGCTATAAAGATGGGCTTCTTGGCAGTGCGCAGTATGTTGGCAAATTCTTTATCGAACCCCGTAAGTCCATCGCGGCAATCCACCATAAAAATGATGGCCGCTGCTTCATCGATGGCCAGTTTCACCTGTTTACGTATCTCTGCTTCAAACTTATCTTCCGAGCCGGTAACATATCCACCCGTATCAATTACCGTGAAATATTTACCGCACCACTCCGCATAGCCGTAGTGGCGGTCGCGGGTTACACCCGGTTCATTATCCATGATTGCCTGACGCTTTTCAATGAGGCGGTTAAAGAATGTGGATTTGCCCACGTTTGGCCTGCCTACTATTGCTACAATGTTTGCCATTACAAAATCTTCAATTGACGATGTTAACTGTTCGCGATCTGCCTGATCGCTTTTTATTATTATATACTATTCAAGGTATCCGAAATGCCTGAGCTTGAGCTTTTCCTTTCTCCAGTTGTCGGCAACCTTTACATGTGTTTCCAGAAATATCTTTTTGCCGAAAAAAGCTTCCATGTCTTTGCGGGCGTCCATGCCTACCTTCTTGAGTGAGCTCCCTCCTTTACCGATCAGGATACCTTTCTGTGAATCACGCTCTACATAGATCACCGCACTGATGCGAATGATGTTTTCATCTTCCTTAAAAGCCTGCACCGAAACCTCTGCGCTGTAAGGAATCTCCTGGTCGTAGTTGAGAAATATTTTTTCACGAATGATCTCTGAAGCAAAGAAGCGCTCTGTACGATCGGTAAATTCATCCTGCGGAAAGTAGGGCGGATGATTCGGCATTAACGATAGGAGTTTAGGGAATAAATCCTGAACATGTTCTCCGGTTTTTGCCGATACCGTTACGATTTCGCGGATATTGGGAAGAGAACTTTTCCAATACGCAACTTTATCCGCTACCTGCGTGCCTTTGCCCAGATCAATTTTATTGATGACCAGCAGAATGGGAGTTTTTATTTTTTGAAAGCGTTCAAACAATTCCTGCTCGTATGTGTCTTCGAGTGCAACCACCAGTAAAATAGCATCAGCATCTTCCATCGATACCTTTACGTAGCTCATCATGGCTTCATGTAAAGAGTATTTTGGTTCGAGAATACCGGGAGTGTCAGAATAAACTATCTGAAAATCGTCACCATTCAAAATTCCCATGATGCGATGGCGCGTAGTTTGTGCTTTCGCAGAGATGATGGAGAGGTTTTCTCCCATCAGTTTATTCATGAGTGATGATTTGCCTACATTGGGTTTACCAACAATGCTCACAAAGCCAGCCTTAAAAGATGATGATACCATAAATGATTTTGCAAAGGTAACTTGTTTTTTAAATGTGAGCGGTCTACTTTTGCAAACGATTTGAGGAAAGGCAACAAAAATCAAATCGAAACTATATCGCGGGGTGGAGCAGTTGGTAGCTCGTTGGGCTCATAACCCAAAGGTCACAAGTTCGAGTCTTGTCCCCGCTACGATAAAAAGACCTCTAATTTCAGAAATTAGAGGTCTTTTTTTTCTTTAACTGAAGGCCACTTCGAGCCTTTAAAAGTTTTCACACCAACCCGATGTTCACTATAAGCATTGCCGGACTTTAGTTGAGGCGATTGGTGTGGGTTCACATCTCTCACATGATCATTTATCATCCTTAATATAATTTATGTCTCATGAACTATATACATCTGCACCAAGTATACGACAAGTTGATTTATAGTTATGTCAATTGAGAGGGTTCGAACACTCTTGATAATCAATTAAGAAATTTCAAATTGTTAAACACATGAATATAACCCCATTTATATCTCATATAGATAGCCGCGAATTCACTTATCCAGATGGACTAGTCGATAACAAAACTTAAGCAACAACATTCTATCAGCCCAATCAGAATAATACCCTGTCATTAGCTTTTTGATCTTCCTTTTTTCAGACGTCAGAGTCTTCATTAAAGCCATCGATTCACAATTTTGCTACACTCAATCGGAGATACAAAACCTTTATAGACTTCTAATGCAGTGGAACGGGACATATTAAGGACATACGGACTTTCATGTTTTCATACATTTGTTGCAAACGATTCCACAATGATCCGCAATCGTTGTGGAAGATTGAAATACCTGTCTTTTTATACGAGTAACTGGAGAGGAATTAAAACAACAGATACACATGAAGGATTTAAAGCTTATAGCATTCTTAGGTATTATGATTGCCTGCGCACCATCACTTTCCGCGCAAAACAGAAATTGCTTCTTAGATGATTTCGAGCCCAAAACTGCCGTTATCCCGACTTCAATAGTTGCAAATAAAACTACCAACGCACCAAGTGTAACGGTTACCCTATTGGCCGATACACTGGGTAAAATATCTAAATATATATTTGGCAATGCCATAGCATCCTGGATGGGGAATAATACTGGCAACGCCACATTTGTGAAAAACACGCAGGCATTGAATCCGTCTTTGATCCGTTATCCGGGAGGAAGTTGGGGCAATATCTTTTTCTGGGATGGAAAACCGTCCGATTTGCCCGACTCTATCTATGATGGCACGACAGGCAAAAAGGCAAAATTTTTTGCAATCTCAGGAAAGAACGACTGGCCCACTACCACGGATAATTATTACCTGTTGCGCGAGCAAACTCATTCGCAAGGACTCATCACAGTCAATTACGCTTATGCCCGTTATGGATTGAGCAATAACCCGGTTGCGCAGGCTGCTCATCTCGCGGCTCAATGGGTGCGTTACGATAATGGACGGACTAAATTCTGGGAGATCGGAAATGAAAATGCCGGCCCGTGGGAAGCTAGTTTTAAGATCGATACAAAAGTTAATAAGGATGGGCAGCCTGAAATTATTTCCGGCCAGCTATACGGTCAACATTTCAGGGTCTTTGCCGATTCGATGAGAGCGGCTGCGGCTGAAGTCGGAGCAACAATATATATCGGTGCACAAGTATTGCATTTCGATGGCTCAACAAGCTGGAATTCGGTGGATAAGACCTGGAACGCAGGAGTGTTTAGTGAAGTGGGTGATGCTGCCGATTTCTACGTCATGCACAACTATTTTGGAAAGGATTCAAACGCGGATAATTTGTTGTCGATAGCTGCCACTGAACCAAAGAAAAATATCAGCTTCATTCAGCAGGATATTATTGACAAAAACGCATTCCCTAAACCGGTGGCATTAACCGAGTATAATATGGATGGCAATGCAGCCGGCTCGGGCCCGCTACATTCCTATATTAATGGAATGCAGGCTACCATTCTGTATAATGAATTAATAAAGAACAATTTTGGATTAGGGGCAAGGTGGTTGCTTGCTTCAGGTGATGATGGCATGTTTTATCAGGGCAACAATAGCAGTTTGCTGTGGCAGCCACGACCGGATTTTTACTATTCTTATTACCAGCGGAAATTTACCGGTGATTATGCGATTCCAGCCACCTCAAATAACGCAGATATTTTAGCGTATGCCTCTAAATTTTCGTCGGGCGAAACAGGGGTTGTGATTGTAAACAAAGGAAAAATTGCCCAGGTTGTTAAAATAGATCCAACGAACATCGGTGTTGGGAATCAATACTATTGTTATTCTTTAACAGGTGGAAACGACAATGGCGATTTTTCGCAGTTTGTATCCGTAAATGGTGTGGGCCCGGAAGGAACGCAATGGGGCCCACGCAAAAACCTTGAGACGATTCCGGCAAATGCCTTTTCAATCGGTGCTGCCATTAAATTGGACGTTCCCGCTCGGTCGGTTCAGTTCGTCATGATCGAAGCCGGTAATAACCAGCCAACAGTCACATCCGTTGCCAGTGAATTAAAAACTGAACAGGGTCTGACTAATTATCCCAACCCATTCTCCGGTTTAACAACCATTCAATTCCAAACTTCTGCAAAGGCATTGGTCGTATTGGACGTTTTTGATTACATGGGAGGGAAGATTTCCACCTTGGTCGACAAAGAACTGCCTACCGGAATGCATCGAATTGATTTTAACGGAAGCTCATTGCCCGCCGGATTGTACTTCTGTCGGTTAAAAGTTGGGAATTATTCAACAACGGAGAAAATGATCCTTGTAAGATAAACCTATGCATCCAAAACGATAACCTCGTTATACTTGTAGCAAATGATCCGCCCTTTATTTGCTTCCGGTCTATAGCAAGCGGAGACAAACTCATGTTTTTATAGGATGAATATAAATCTGCGGAATCTGGTAGATTGGTGCTCAAGAAGATACGAGGGTATCTTTTGATTCACGATACATACTGTTGGATGAATTTACTGCATAATGGAAATAAGGTTCATACTGTTGATATCGCTGGTCAAATTCTACTTGCATAATAGTGCCCAGGTCATGAATAATTACCGGCTGATTGGTAACACAATCAATTAGTACTGCACCATTCTCGGTGAGCTCAAAGATTTTCAGAAAATTGGTTCGCCACATTTCGCCAATCATTCTTACTCTAAAACATACATTGGCTTTTCTATCGCGTAACTCATAGAGTAGCTTACGTAATTCCAGAATGGATATTGAAGTGATATGGTTTTTCATAGTCTTTAAAGTCAGCGAATTAAACCATTAGGAGGTCTAAAATTTTATGCCATGTCATATTGTGGGCATGTATCCGTTTTTCGAGGATGCTTGGCTCGTATTGCAGACTTGAATTGTGGATTTTTTTTCGGATAGCTTGGGGGTAGATCTGCCGATAAGTGCTAACAAAGTACAAACTCTACTTATTGAAATTATTGAAATGGCTTTATCTGTACTCAACCTGTTCTACTTCTGGCATTGCTCACAATTGTGTTTAATTGTGCCTGGGCATCTAATACATCCAGTGATCAAATGGCTGATGTTGTTAGTACTACCGATAGCTTGTACCTACCTCCGCTAGACAGGTATCTTGGCAAGGAGGTGCAGGTTTTGCTCGCCGATATAAACCCTGATAACTACGAGAAGTTTTTTATAGGCGATTCGTCTGAGTCATTGAACGGAATTATAATCCGGTTTAAAATCAGTGGGGCAGCGATGTACATTTACTTTATTCCGTCAGAGGTTCATAATATTGGAAATATATCGGCTTGCAATTGGGAGCGGGTAAAGAAAGAGCGGATTGCCCGAATAGAGATATATAACGATCAGGAGCTTGTAACACGATTCTACCAGCATTAATAACATCAATCGTTATCGACAGCCGTTATTTCAATTTTTTTATGGGATTCAGCATCCGTGTTATCTGCCGATGCAGGTGTACCGTAATATAGATGATCTTCCACTTCCAACAACAGCATCATCTCAGCAAAAAATAAATCTGCTTCTGTTTCATCAAATACAATGTCACTACGATCATACCGGTGGAGTAGCATTCCCAGAGTATGAACGATGCACAAGATACATCGACTAAAATCTACGAGCTCAAGATAATAGATGAGCAGCATATCGCGTACGGCCTGGCCGTATACAAAGCGCAAGTTTAAGGTTTTCATTTTTCTGAATTGTGTAAGTAAAGATCCCGCTCGTTGCGACAACGGTATGTCAGTGGTTTCTTCTCGTAATCGTTTAATGTATATTTCAATGGACTGTTTGCCCGGGTGGCTCATACCGCTGCAACGGAAATGCAGGTAAAAGTAAAATAAGTTTACTAAATTGGTAAATTTAGTTTACTAATTTAATGTTGAGAAATGCTATGAAAATTGATGATCGTTTGAGGGAGTTTGAGAAGCTTAGTGAAAACAACTGGCAGCGATTGATCTTCAGGTTACGAAAGCACCTGGATATCTGGGCACAGAAAAAGATCAAACCTTCGTGGGGTCAGATGAAGCTCTCTTATATGCCTGTGATCTTTAATATCTCTATGGAGGGAAGCACAGCGATAGAAATCTCACGGAAGTCAAAGATTGCCAAGCAGGCGATGAGCCGAACCGTAAATGAGCTGGAAGAGAAAGGCATGATCACCAGCAAGATCGACAAGAACGACAAGCGCAGTGAACGACTTGAGCTTACGGCAAAGGGCAAGCAATTGGTGCTCGATGCACACCTTGAGCTTTTAAAGCTTCAGGAGGACTATAAGAGCCTGGTGGGCGAAAGGAACCTGAAGATTGCTGTTGATGTGATAAATAAGATCATTGAGCACCATGAAAAATTGAATGCATCCGATGATGAGCAGTATGTGGAGGAGTAAACATATCAAGTCGTTCATCACTGTTTTATGCTTACTCCCCTGGCCAGATCGTCATCGTATTCAATATGGCTTCTATTCAATTACGATGTTGTATTTATCGAGTAATCCTGCCAGGCCGTGAAGTGTAAACTTTGCTTTTTTGATCTGATTATTCTCCGGGTCGATGGAAAAATTAGAGGCAGTGCGCAGATCGGCCTCGTTTACTATTGTGCGGTCAAAGATGGAGCCTTGTAAATCGCAGTCGTGAAATATAGCCTTTGTGAGATCGGTTTCTGTAAAATCTGTTTCCTGTAGCTTACATCCCAAAAAGCGAGTGCCTTTGAGTTTCAGTTTATAGAATGAAGCGAAGTTAAGAATGCAGTTCTCGAAGGTAAATGATAATAAAAGCTTACTGCATTCATCGAAGCGCACACCGAGTTGTTTGCAATTGCGAAATATAACCGTGCGAAAAGATGCGCCCCCTACTTTCGTCATGCTGAAATCGCAGCTTTCAAATGTGCATTCCGTGAAAATTACATCGCTCAACATGGTCTCTGCAAAATTGCAGTTGCGAAATGTACAGTTTTCATACTCTCCTTTTTCGAGTGTCTTGTTAGTAAAATCAAGACTGGTAAAATCGTTCCCTTCCTGGTAAGCTCGGTTCATGAGAATTATTGACTGCAAGCAAAATATGATTGTAATATAGATAAATCCATTTCTTGTACGTAAAAATACGGATACGATTATCGGTATTTACCTTAGTATGGTGTAAGTAATACTCAGGAATACAAACTTGAGTCAATCCATATATCTTGCTTTTAGTATTCCCCAATAAGATTTATTTCAATGAAGAAAACGATACTGGTCGTAGAGGATTTTACCAGCATTCGCAATTTCCTGTGCGATACGCTTGAGCGTTCAGGGTACACAACCCTGGGTATGTCTAACGGTAAAGAAGCTTTTCAATTGTTACAGAGTGGTACAGTTGCAGTAGATCTGGTGCTTTCAGATTACAACATGCCTGAATGCTCCGGACTTGAATTGCTTCGCAAGATTAAAGCTGAACCTCAACTGACTTCCATTCCGGTTATTTTTCTGACAACAGAATCTGATCCTGAGAAAATGCGTGAAGCGCAACGCTCTGGATTAGCTGCCTGGATAAAAAAACCTTACCGCGCAGAAACATTCTTCGCGCAGCTGTCAAACGCAATTATGAATGGACGGTAATCAAAAGCGGTTCATTGAGGATACGCTTGAATTGCTGAATGAGCTTGATGAAGGGCTTATGCAACTGGAAGCTAACCCTCTGGCTACCGCTCCGTTAGAACAGGTTTTCAGAACCATGCACACCATCAAAGGTGCGGCCAGTATGTTTGGTTTTGATAACATCAGCCAGTTGGCGCATCACATTGAAACGTTATTTGATCATGTGCGCAAAGGCAATCTGCAAATAACAGACAGACTCATCAGCCTTACACTGCATGCTTTTGATAAAGTGCGATACCTGCTTGGTAAAAACGATGTCGAGCGCATTATCCATTCAGCAAAACTGGATGAGAATCTCCAACAAGCCACAGCTTTTCTACAGGAAATTGAGCAGGCATCGGTAAATTCGCTGGAGGTTAAGCGCGTAGAGAAGCGACCTATAACAACCTATGTTATTCGCATTACGCCATCCATTATTCTCATGGCTGATGGTAATCATCCACTGCCTTATCTTGTAAAAGACCTTGAAACACTGGGCACAACAACGGCCTGGCTACACCAGGAAGATAATACTTTAGTATACTGGACGGTTATTTTGTTTACGGCGTCAACTCCACTGGAGATTGAGAGCTATTTTATTTTTGTAGAACACGAGTGTACTATAAAGCTTATTCATCTGGCCAACGAAAATCTGCAGGATGATACGGCACTGCACACCATTGTAGTTCGATTTCATGAGAAAGAAATTGGAGAGGAAGAATTGCGGGCATGGGCGCAGAAACGAAAATTATCGCAGGTCCCCGTCAGTACAGCATCACAGGCAGATGCTATAGATAAAAAATTTACACACGACAGTGTGATACGCGTAAGCAAGCGGAAAATTGATGACCTGATGAACTGGATCAGTGAGCTGGTTATTCTTCAGGCACAGGTACTCAACGTGGCGAAGAATAGTCGTATAGCAGAGCTTGATGAGCTAACTGAACGATTGGAAATGGTAACAGGCCACCTGCGCGACACATCGCTGGAGATCGGGCTTGTGCCTATTGAAACGCTGGTAACAAAATTCAAGCGTCTCGTACGCGATCTTTCAAAGTCGCTGGGCAAGAAAGTAAATTTTATATCGGTTGGTACCGAGACAGAGATGGATAAAGATGTGATCGAGATGATGACTGATCCCATCATGCACTTGATACGCAATGCCATCGATCATGGTATAGAATCTCCGGAAACAAGGAATTTCCTTGGTAAATCAGAACACGGCACTATAAAGTTAAAAGCCTATCAATCGGCAGCATCCATCAATCTGGTAGTGAGTGACGATGGCCGGGGTATAGATAAAAACCGTGTTTTCAGAAAGGCTGTAGCGCAAGGTATTGTGGAAGAGACAGCTGTACTTTCGCAAGAAGAGATATATAATCTTATACTGCATCCAAGCCTCTCAACCTCTGATATTGTTTCCGATATATCAGGGCGCGGTGTTGGTATGGACGTAGTGAACCAGCGCATTATGGAATTGCGTGGCTGCATCACTATTTCCAGTACTCCGGGTGAGGGAACTTCCTTTCATATAAAATTACCGCTCTCACGTTCTATAATCGAAGGCTTACTAATGAAAGTGGCAAGCACACACTATGTAATGCCGCTGAATACTATAGAAAGCATTGACAGAATACCGTATGCTTCCCTGGATCGTGAAGGACATGTCAATACAGATATACTTGTAAACAACGAGTTGCTGAATGTATACTCGTTGCGGAAGAATTTCTATGCACATGAGTTGCCACCCAAAACAACAGATATTATATCGGTATACGTAAACGGCAATCGAAGAGGGATAGCGGTAGATTCTATTCAGGGAAAGATACAAGCCGTATTGAAACCCTTGGGTGAGTATTATGAACATCCAGATTTTATTTCTGCCAGTACCATTCTGGGCGATGGTACCATGGCGCTGGTGCTTGACCCGCAACGATTATTCTCTTATCAAACATTATAATCTTCTATATGCCGCACCGTGCTATACCTCAGGCGTATCTCACCTTCTTGCTCGGCGATGAAAAATTCGCCATCCACGTTGATCATGTGCAAGAGATCATCGAGTTAAAAGATGTTACGCGTATTCCTGATACACCGCATTATATGCTTGGCATTATTAACCTTCGCGGCAAAGTGTTGCCATTGCTGGATACCCGGATGAAGCTCGGATTACCGTCTTTACCAAGTACCTCTAAAAACCGAATCCTTGTTCTCAATATAAGAGAAACTGACGAACGTGTTATACAAGTGGGAGCGCTGGTAGATACAGCGAGGGAAGTGAATGTTATTGAACAAAAACAGATACAACAGCCGGCAGATGTAGAAAATTACAGGAAGGCTACTGCGGTTACCGGTATTGTAAATGATCAGGGAGACATCACTATGATTCTGGATGTAAACAAAGTATTTGCCCTGCAAGGCGTGGAGATTGTGCCTGCAGCGGAGTGATAAAAAAGATATTAACCTACCAGTATGCTAAACAAACTTACCATCCGCAACAAACTGATCCTGGCATTTGCCGCACTCATTGTGTTAATGACCGTGATCTTCATTATGTCTTTCATCAGAATAGGCAACATGAACGAACGTATAAGTGCCGTTATGAATGGCACGGTAACACAGCTCAGCTCCATTACAAAAATTCGGCAAATGGTTAACCGCATCATGCGCGATCAAAAGAAAATTATTATTGCTTCAGATGATCGGGAGATGAGTGAGCTGGCCAGAGGTATAGAGTTGAGTATAAATCGTGCGAACGATGAGTTTGAGGTGCTTAAGTCGTTAAGCAAAGGCGAGTTGGGGCGAACTGCGGCACAGATGGAAATTAAGTATAATGATTTTCTAAAAACGAATAATGAGATTATAAAGCTGGCATTCGAAAACACAGAAAACGTTGCTAAAAGACGTTTGTTTACTGAAGGGTATGCCGATTTTATTAAAGTCAATTCAACATTGGAAGAATTGATCAGTGAAGTAAATCTCCGCGGTTCGAAAGAGCAGCTCAGAGAATTATCGCACATCCGCGATTTGTTTGCCACGCTTTACAATGAAGAAAAGACAATGATCCTTGCTGGCGGTGCAGCACAGCGTGAACTTGTGATAAAAGAAGCTGCAGATGTAGAAAACGAACTGGAGCTGGCCATAACACGGTTGGGCAAAATTACAACTGGTCAACTGGGTGTTTTACTGGATAAGTATAACAGGCAATATTCGACATTTTATACTGTACATAAGGAAATTATGGATCTGGCATACCGTGCAACAAATAGTCTTGCATTGGATATATCCAATAAATCAGGTGACGAGGCGGGTGCGGAACTTACCAAATTAATTGATATATACCTTGATATTGTTAATCAGCAACTTGCTCGCGAAGGCGAAGAAACAGCAGCCATGTATCATAACTCGATACAGATTATGAGCATTATCGTTTTTGCTGCCATTACCATTAGTGTGTTGATGGGCTTGTGGTTGCTGCGCGGTATAATGACGTCATTGAATATAGCAACCGGTGCTGTGAAGAAATTATCAGCCGGCGATTTCTCCGCTGATGTAAAGATTACTACCGAAGATGAAATTGGATTAGTGTTGATGGAGCTTCAGCGAATGATCGAAAAATTACGCGGCTCTGTACAAATTGCCAAACGTGTTTCCGGTGGCGACTTGATGATTGACTTCAAACAGCGGAAAGATCATGGCGGAGAGCTTGATGAAGCCCTTGAGCAGATGGTAACAAACCTGCGTAATATAGCTACTACCATATATAATGGAGCCGATAATGTTACCGCGGCAAGTCAGCAGGTGGCATCAGCATCTCAACAGATGTCGCAGGGTGCCCAGGAACAGGCCAGTGCATCCGAAGAGGTGTCATCTTCAATGGAACAGATGGCAGCTAATATCTTACAGAACACAGATAACTCGCGCGAAACAGAAAAGATATCAAACAAAGCGCTGCAGGATATTCAAGAGGGCAGCCGCTCGGTATCAGAAGCTGTTGATGCTATTACGATGATTGCCGATAAGATCGCGATCATTGAAGAGATTGCTTCCAAAACAGATCTGCTCGCGCTTAACGCTGCCGTTGAAGCAGCTCGGGCCGGCGAGCACGGTAAAGGATTTGCCGTGGTAGCAGCAGAAGTGCGCAAGCTTGCCGAGCGCAGTCAAAAAGCAGCGGCAGAAATCAACGAGATCTCGGCACGTACTGTAAAGCAAGCCAAAGAATCAAAAGAACTGTTGTTAAATACTTTGCCGGATATAGGCAAAACAGCAGCGCTTGTGCAGGAGATTGCCGCAGCCAGTGTTGAGCAAAATCTGGGAGCAAGCCAGGTTAACAAAGCCATACAGCAACTTTCGCAGGTAACGCAGGGCAATGCTTCGGCAGCTGAAGAGATGTCGTCTAACGCTGAAGAGTTAAGCTCCCAGGCAGAAGAATTGAAGGCCGCCATCAGCTATTTTAAAATTGATGTTGATGGTAGAAATACCAAAAATATGCGCAACGCTAAAAAAGGTTACTCGGTAAATCAATTCCGCCAACGCATTCCGATGCACAACGGAGGTGTCGATCTGAAACTGGATGATAGTGTGAGAGATCAGGAGTTTACAGAATTTTAAATTTCATTAATATAGGTATGGGGGATTTTGATATTGGGAAATGGTATATGAAGCGGGGGAAGATTTTCTTATACCTGTTATTACTGATTGCTTTTTTTCTGCTGACGAAATATGTCGTTGGGGTTGATGTTAAGAATTGATTGAGTACCTCGTTGCCGATATGACGCACCTTGATTTAACAACCCTCAAAATGGATGATGCCAGTTTTGAACGGCTTAGTCAGTATATTATAAAAACGTATGGCATCAAGCTGCCGTTGGCCAAACGATCAATGCTGGAAAGCAGATTGAATAAGAAAGTCCGCACGCTGGGCATGGATAATTATGCCTCGTTTGTAGACTATATATTTAGTGATAAAGGACGCGAAAGTGAACTCTTTCATGTAGTTGATCTCATAACAACCAATAAAACTGATTTCTTTCGCGAGCCCGCTCACTTTCAGTTTTTATCTGATACATTTTTGCCAGCCAGTATTCATGAACCACGTTTTCAGAGTTTGAAGGTATGGTCTGCCGGCTGCTCTACCGGAGAAGAGCCCTATTCGCTGCTCATGGTATTGGAAGAGTTTAAAAGGAAACATGTATCTTTTAATTACTCAATGCTGGCCAGCGATATATCGGTGCGCGTTATGCAGAAAGCGCATCAGGGTATTTATCATGCCGATCGTATAGAGGTAGTTCCTCCTGAATGGCGGCCAGTTTATTTTTTGAAAGGTAAAGATAGCCATCGCGGCCTGGTACGTATAAAACCTGTATTCAGAAGCAGAATTGCTTACAGGCGTATTAACCTGATGGAAGCATTTGATACTATGCGATTGGGTTCATGGGATATAATTTTCTGTCGCAATGTATTGATCTATTTCGACCGGGTATTGCAAGAGCAGGTAATTCGAAAGCTTGCAACGTGTCTGAATCCCGGTGGATTGTTATTTCTTGGACACAGCGAATCTATTATGGGAATGGATATGCCGCTAAAACAGATCAGGCCAACTATATATAAGCTTTCACATGGAGCCGCTTAAGCGTTACTTTTTAACCAACGGACAGTTCATGATCACAAATGTTCCTGCGCAGATATACACTGTGCTGGGGTCATGTGTTTCAGTTTGCCTGTGGGATAAACAGCGCATGTTAAGCGGCATAAATCACTATCGCATGCCAGGATCTCCAGAAAGTACTCCGGCTGATCCTGACCAGGGATACGCCTCTGTAAACATGCTGATCCGTTCCATGCGTAATCGCGGAGCAAGTATAGGATCCATGGAAGCCAAGGTATTTGGAGGTTGCAACTCATGGGTTGGAGACCACACTCTGTTTTCTGTTGGGCGGAGAAATATAGAAGTTGCCGTTGCGCTGATGGAGGAAGCCGGAATTCGAATTGTGGCGCAACATACAGGTGGTAATTATGGCCGGAAGATTATTTTTAACACACAGACAGGTAAAGTAAGAATGTTTATTCTGAACAGATCAGCAGCAGAGGTAAACGAAGTGATCAGCCGTGGATTTGGATATTGACGCTGCCCGCTGCTCCGCATTTTGAACCGTTGATAGCGGTGTAGAAAGTGAATAAAAAAGGCGGAAGCCACTTTTTCCTATTGTTGTTTATATTTGGCCTTCGTTAGCGGTAACATAACATCTCGAACTACGATACAGCAAAAGTTAAGTTGATATTCCGTTGTTTTGATTCGCATTTTAGCCCAAGGAAAGAAGGGAGGCCTGTGCCTTCCTTTTTACTTTCAGAACCAGGCTGTACAATTATCAATCCCAATATGAGATGTGCAAAGGTTGATATGATGCGACCAAGGATTGAATCTGACCTATAAGGGGCATTTATGTTAGCGGTATAGGGTTTGTCTTCTGGAGACAAGTGAAGTTGAAAGGAGAACAACTGTATGATCTACAAAAGACAAGCAGAAATTCCGATCAGTGTTCTGTGGGATTACCGGGAATTTAAACGCGATGAAACAGCGGTGCCCCACTTACCCTACATCGATGTACACAATGTTAGTGAAGTTACCGAGTTTGTGCGCGAGCATGGACTTACTCCAGTGGAACTTACCGTCATTAAAAATACAGCCTTGCTAACGGATGGCAACCATCGCATCGTTGCTGCTAAGCGATTAGGATATATAGCTGTGCCTGTTGAGATCGTTGTGCACTTTGGCAGTGGCGTAGATATGTTTTACGAACACACCTTGAATCGCTTTCGGCCTATCGATGAACCGCTGGAAGCCTGGCTCCGCAAGGTATTCTTTGAAGTCATTTAACCCGCAGAACGTTAGTTGAACAGTTTTTCCAAATCTCTATTCAGTATCGTGATCCTGCTATCGAAAGATTTATAAAAGTATATTAAGCATGCACCTGCAATATTACCAGCCGCTAAAGCAAATCCGGTAGATATGCTGCAATATGAATGGCAGCAGGCATGCTATATTGATCTTAAAGCACAAGCTCTTTGATCAATATCCAGCAGCCCATAGCGAGCACAAACCATCCAAACGATTTGCGCAACTTAATATTCGAAATTGAACCGGAGAGTTTGTTGCCGATGAGTATACCGATAATGGCGAGTACGGTAATGGAGAGCAGAAAGGACCAGTTCATACTATAATTCATCACATCGCCCAGGAAACCCACCAGCGAGTTAATGGCAATGATGAACAATGAAGTGCCTACTGCAGTTTTAAACGGTAGCCCGGTAAGTAAGACGAGCGCCGGTATAATAAGAAAGCCGCCACCTGCTCCAACCAGTCCGGTAAGAAATCCGATCAGTATACCTTCTATTAACACGAGGAACGTTCTGAACCGATCGTCATCTTTCTGTAATTCCCTTTTACCGCGAATCATCGAAGCTGATGCCAGAATCATGAGTATAGCAAACATGCCCAACAGAAGAATGCGCTTGGTGATAACAACCGAAGATGTTTGCAGAATAATTTCAGGTATAGCAGGAACGATCCATCTACGCGTAATAAAAATGCTAACGATGGAAGGTATACCGAACAAAATACCCGTGCGGATATTTACCAGGTGCTCTTTGTATTTGGGAACAGCTCCCACGAAACTGGTGATGCCAACAATAAACAGCGAGTAAGCGGACGCTATAACAGCATCCATGTGAAACAGATAAACAAGAATTGGAATGGAAAGAATCGACCCTCCTCCTCCTAACAATCCCAAAATCAAACCGATGCAGACAGACGCGATATACCCTATAATTTCCATAAAAACCTTTGCGCCGGTTGTGTTGATGGATCACAACCGGCCAGGATTCTGCAAAGAAAAACTTATTTCTGTCTAAAAAGAACTTGTCGAGTAAGTCGGTAGAGGTTAGCGAAGATTGAAAGGATAAGAAATATTATAGCCTGTCGTACTCTACAATAAACGCATCGGGGAATTTACCCTTGAGCTCTTCGCGGAAATCTTCTGCTTTGGCACGCGATGAAAATTTGCCAAGAATAATTCCATAATATTTAATGCCGTTTATCACTTTTACCTGAATCGTAACCTGCTTTTTGTAAGAGTTTTTCAGGTTATCTGAAAGGCGCATCAGGTTTACAAGTTCCTGATAAGTGCCGATCTGCACCCCAAACCCTTTTGGTGTAAGGCGTGTGATTTCAAATTCATAAAATTCTTTTTCTTCAACCATCACGTGTTCAATAGGTCTGCCCGGATCGCTTGTTTTGCCATCTCCCGGATCTACAATTTCAAGCTTTACATCGGCCACACCTTTGTTGGTGAAGCCAAGCTCTTCAGCAGCTTTACGCGAAAGGTCTATGATACGTCCTTCCACCCAGGGGCCACGGTCGTTGATCGTTACTTCAACCGATTTATTATTGGCCAGATTCGTAACGCGCACTTTCGTTCCGAAAGGCAATGTTTTGTGAGCACCCGTCAATTTGTTATGGCGGTATTTTTCTCCGCTGGCTGTAATAACGCCATCAAATTTATCAGCATAAAAGGAAGCTTTTCCTGTTTGTACCTGAGCAAATGAAGCAATGAGTAGAAAGTAAAAGAAAAGGGTAAAGAATATTCTTCTCATAATTATTGGTTTAGCGGCCAAAAATAAAAGAGTGCTCCCAATTATTGGAACAATTATCCGGCAGATTGAAATGTGAAAAGAAATATTGTCTGTATTCGCATTCGATTAGTGAATTATACAATTAAAGTATACCTTTGCCCGGCAAATAATGAATCCTAATATTATTTGCCATGCCGCTCGATAATTCAAAATTCCTCTTCGAGGCGCTCACGTACGATGACGTGCTTCTTGTACCTGCGTACTCTGACGTTCTGCCTCGCGAAACTTCCACGACCAGCTTTCTCACCAAGAACATTCAGCTTAACATTCCGATTGTGTCTGCTGCAATGGATACTGTTACCGAAGCAGAGCTTGCAATCGGTATAGCGCTCGAAGGAGGTCTCGGTTTCATTCATAAAAACATGAAGATCGAGCAACAGGCAGAGCACGTCCGCAAAGTGAAACGTTCACAAAGCGGTCTTATACTCGATCCCATTACACTCGAAATGCACGCCACCGTTCGCGATGCTGAAAAGATCATGCGCGAATATCGCATTGGTGGTATTCCTGTAGTAGATGAGAACGGAAAGCTGGTAGGTATCATCACCAACCGTGATCTGCGCTTTCAAAAAGACATGAACGCCCCGGTGGAGAAGATTATGACGAGAGAAAATCTCATCACAGCCTCGGAAGGCATAACGCTCGATCAGGCAGAAGGAACCCTGAAGCGGTATAAAATCGAGAAGCTGCCTATCGTTAATAAAAAAGGTAAGCTTACCGGGCTTATTACCTTTAAAGACATTCAGAAGAAAAAGAACAAGCCGAATGCATGCCACGATCAATTTGGCCGCCTGCGTGTAGGGGCTGCGGTAGGTGTAACACCCGATATTCTTGAGCGCATCGAGGCGCTGAAAGTTGCCGGCGTTGATGTTATCAGCATCGATACAGCGCACGGTCATTCAAAAGGTGTAATGGAAGCTGCCAAGCGTGTGAAGAAGAAATATCCGGAGCTTGACCTGATCGTAGGAAATATAGCGACCGGTGATGCAGCAAAAGCACTTGCCAAGATAGGAGCCGATGCCGTGAAAGTAGGCGTTGGCCCGGGAAGTATATGTACTACCCGCGTAGTAGCCGGTGTAGGATTGCCACAGCTCAGCGCAGTATACGAAGCTGCCAAGGCTGCCAAGGGATCGGACACCAAGATTATTGCCGATGGTGGTATTCGTTTCTCCGGAGACCTGGTGAAAGCGATCGCTGCCGGTGCAGACAGTGTTATGATCGGTTCGTTGCTCGCAGGTACGGAAGAAGCTCCCGGAGAAGTGATCATTTACGAAGGAAGAAAATTCAAGTCCTACCGCGGCATGGGTTCACTGGAGGCCATGGAAGATGGCTCAAAAGACCGATATTTCCAGGATGTGGAAGACGATGTGAAGAAACTTGTTCCGGAAGGAATTTCGGGCCGCGTGCCCTATAAAGGCTTGGTGTCAGAAGTGCTGTATCAGTTAGTAGGCGGACTTAAAGCTGGTATGGGCTATTGCGGAGCAAAGAATGTTGAGAAGCTGAAACTGGCAAAATTTGTAAAAATTACCTCGGCCGGAGTAACAGAAAGTCACCCGCATGATGTGAGCATCACCCGGGAAGCCCCCAACTATAGCCGTAAATAGTTTCAGGGCTACGATCTGTGCGGTTATTGTCAGTTTAGCCGCATAGGTCTACACAGAAGATTGTTGTTGAATAAATCTTACCGATTTATTCCTATAATTGCGGAGCCAATCATAGCTTGATTGGCTTTTTTTATCTGCAATGCGAACCAAAGCCATTACCCGATTGCTCTTTCTGGTGGGTGTTATCACCTGGCTGGCTTTGCTGTTTACGGATATTTCCATTGTTTTTAGCTCTTCGAACGCCAATATCAAGCAGGAACTGCCCACATGGCTGCCTGGGGTAATCCTTAATCTGTACATCCTTTCGGTCTTTTATTATTTCAAGCTCAAAATTGAACGTGACGATGTACTCAACTTCGTGGACCTGCTCTGGCGGGTATTTGCTACAGGGCTTGTTTTCACCGTAATCTCATTGGGGTTGCGACTGCTTGAATTTCTGATGGGCAGTACGCGCCTCACCACCAATGTTGTTTTTAAAGACCTTATCTACCTCATTAACCTGGCGTTGATGATCGGCTTTTTGCTCATGGCCTTCACCGCTTGGAAACGACTCATCTTATATCAAAAATCGAAATGGCTGATCCGTCTGTGGGCTTTCTTTGAGATCGGCCTTTTGCTTTCGCTGCTTTATAACACCTTCAAGTTCCCCATGGTACAGTGGCTCTATGGCACGCTGATGGGTGTGTTTGTTGTAGTAGGTCTCATTTTATCAGGAAACATGAAGTGGGTGGCATACCTCAACTTCCGCCAGAAATGGACGAGCCTTCTGCTGCTATTGCTTACTATATTTTACCTGCTATATCTGTTTTATACAAACAGCGCCCTGGCAGAAGGTATAGGGATGGTGGCACCGAACTTTACAGATTATCGCTACCACATATTCATTCTTTCGCTAATCGTTTTTGTTACAATTTATAGTTCGTTCTCGTTCCTGGTAATTCTGTTCAACCTTCCTACCACTTCGGTGTTCGAGCAGAAGCTGGAAGAGGTCGTGAATTTTCAACGCATCAGCCAGTCTATCCAAACGGAGCAGAGTGAAGAAAGTGTTTACAACATTCTGCTGGAAACTTCAGTGAGTACCGTGTTTGCAGATGCTGCCTGGCTTGAAGTAAACAGCAAGCAGCTTAACTATAAATTATTTACCTATAAGATTACCGATAAAGAAGCGCATGATATTATAGCGCATCTCAAAAATCATAATGTAAAAGGTATCCTGGAACAGAGCAGTGATAAAACAAAAAATTTATCCAAACATCTCAGCTCACTGAAAGGTTCACGCTTCCGTTCCATTCTTGCTTTTCCCATCTATGTAAAGGGAGAAAACATTGGAACACTGGCGTTGCTAAAAGAATTGCCCGAAGGATTCAATAAAGAGATGACTAAGATCGTCTCAACATTTGCGAACCAGGCTGGAATTTCCATTGAGAATTTCCGGTTAATGGAAGAAGCACTGCAAAATGAGCGTTATAAGGAAGAACTGAAAATCGCCAAGACGGTGCAGAAAAGCTTGCTGCCTGATGTTCTTGAAAAAGATAATGACTTTGAAATAGCAGCTTTCTCCGAATCAGCCGATGAAGTAGGAGGAGATTATTACGATACCATTCGCATCAACGATCATCTGGTAGGACTTATCATTGCAGATGTATCCGGTAAAGGAACTACCGCGGCCTTCCACATGTCGCAGATGAAAGGAATCTTTCACAGCGTGGCACAGGAAGACGTGGAGCCAGATGTATTCATGGTGCGCTCGAATCAGGCGCTGGTATACTGCCTCGAGCGCGGTTCGTTCATATCGGCTATATATTTTGCCATTAATACCCAAACCAAAAAAGTTCGCTACGCCCGCGCAGGACACTGCCCTATATTGTATTTCTGTGCAGGCCAGGAGCACGCGGTATATTTTAAAGATAAAGGTATAGCATTGGGTATGGTGCGCAACAAAAGCTATAAAAACTTTATCCAGGCCAATGAGTTTGAATATCATTCCGGCGATGTGATGGTATTATATACCGATGGTATTACGGAAGCCAAAGACAACAAAGGCGAAGAATTTGGATACGAGCGACTGGAGCAGGTAGTGAATGAAGTGCGGTCGAAAAGCCCGAAAGAAATTCAGGAGCATCTCATTCACAAGTTATATGAGTTTACCGGTACAGAGAACATAAATGATGATTACACCACCATGATTGTCAAGTTCAAGTGAACGGAGAAGAATTGAAACGAAACAGAGCGTAAAAGACGTTTTTCAACGGCTCGCAGTAGGAAAACAGCCGGGATGAAACGGAGTAAACATTAAGAAACAAACAACGTTAATAACCTATGATCCACATCAAGAGAATGCAGGAAGATGGAACGGACGTCATTGCACTGATTGGCGAAATAGACGCGAGTTCTTCCATAGAGCTTGACTTGGCTATTGCCAAAAGTGTGGGCGAAGGATATACCAAGATCCTTGTGGACTGCGGGGCGCTCGAATATATTTCATCTGCCGGATTAGGTGTATTTATGTCGTATATCGAAGAGTTCAAAGACCGCGACATCAAAATGGTGTTGTTTGGTATGAGCGATCGGGTTGCGAATACATTCAGTATTCTGGGGTTGAACGAGCTACTGCAAATTGGAAAAGATAAGGTAGAGGCAAAGCAAATGGTGGCATGAACTACACGTATAAAGTTGGTTGCAGCATTGAAAATCTGAAGGGCGTACGCGATTTCATCCGCACGTCACTCAAGAATCATAGTGTTGCAGATTTGCAGATCAGCGAGATCGTGCTCGCCATCGATGAGATGTGCTCCAATCTTATGATTCATGCACATCATTGCAATCCTGACGATTTGTTTGAACTGCACATCGAGATCGATAAAAATAGCCCGGTGGTTTTTGAAATTGTAGACGATGGAACTGTTTTCGATATCAACCAATTTCACGAGCCGGCCATCGATAATATAGTTCACCAGAAACGCAAAGGAGGTCTGGGTATACGCCTCGTGAAATCAATTATGGATAAAATTGAATACCAGAACCGCAGTGGCCGCAACGTTTGCCGTTTAATCAAAGCCGTTCACTATCAATAAAACTTTTCTTCGAATCCTTAACCTATGATGATACGATTTGCAATCCTGGCATTGCTTTGCAGCGCTACAATTACAAGCGGCTTTGCGCAGGGCAAAAAACAGAAATCGCCAAAAAAACTCAACATCTTTACCGTTAACAAGCAACCCGTAACTACGGAAGAGTTTATATACCTCTACAAGAAAAATCACCAGAACAAAACAGAAGATTTTACCAAAGAGAAGATCGAGGAATACCTCAACCTCTTTATCAACTTTAAGTTGAAGGTAGAAGAAGCAAAGAAACGCGGCTACGATACTACCAAAGCATTCGCCAAAGAATTTAATCAATATAAAAGCGAACTTCAGAAGCCTTATTTACCGGATTCAAAACTTACTGATAGTCTCGTGCGGCTCACTTACGACCGCATGAAAGAAGAGATTCGCGCATCGCACATTCTCATCAACGTAAAACCCGATGCTTCGCCTGAAGATACCCTGAAGGCTTACAACAAAATCATGGAAATCCGGAACAAGATCGTTAGCGGTCAGGAAGATTTTGCCAATGCAGCGGCTCAATATTCGGAAGATCCATCCGCGAAAATGAACCTGGGAAATCTCGGGTATTTCACGGCAATGCAAATGGTATATCCGTTTGAATCGGCAGCCTATAATACCCGGATCGGAGAAATTTCCCAGCCGGTGCGCACTCGTTTTGGTTATCACATCATCTACGTGGCTGATCGCAGACCTGCCCGTGGCGAAGTGGAGGTATCGCACATCATGATCCGCACTGGCGACAACAAAGACAATGAGAAAGCGAAGAATACTATTTTTGATATATACGATGAACTGCGGGCCGGAGTAAAATGGGACGACCTCTGTAAGCAATACTCGGAAGACCCGGGTTCAAAAGACAATGGTGGCAGGTTGCGCCAGTTCGGTGTAGGCACGATGGCCAGCATTCCGGAATTTGAACGCGTAGCGTTTTCACTTACCAAGCCTGGCGAAATATCAGACCCTTTTCAAACGCAGTATGGATGGCACATCATGAGATTGGAGCGCAAGATTCCGCTTGCCAGCTTCGAAGACCTCAATGCTTCCCTCAAGAATAAGGTGAATCGCGATGAGCGTGTGCAAGTGTCAAAACAGGTGCTGGCAACCAAGCTGCGCAAGCAATTTCAATTTACAGAACAATCTGCCGTCAAAGAAAAAGTGCTTGCGCTGGCTGATACTTCCCTGCAGAAAGGGCGATGGAAAGCTCCGGAATATCCTAATGCCAGCAAGGAAATTCTGTACTCACTCAACAGCAAGCAATATACTGTGAAAGACTTCCTGGAATATGCACAGAAAAATCAGAAGATCAACTCGCAGCCGCCAGCAAAGTATTTGGAAGACCTTTACAACCATTTTGTAGATGCAAACATCCTAGCCTTGCAGGAAGAAAAAATTATGCATGAAAACCCTGAATATACCTATCTGTTGAAGGAATACTATGAAGGCATTCTGCTTTTTGAGATCATGGAGAAAGAAGTTTGGAACAAAGCTTCGGAAGACTCTGTAGGGCAGCACCGGTATTATGATGCGCATACTGCCGACTATAAAGCCGGGGAGCGTGCCCGGGCATCGTTCTATTTTACGGCTTCTAATGGATTTATGGAAGAATTGCGCCCGCTGTTGCAGGCTGGTGATGAGAAGAAGATCCAGGAGTTTGTGGCGCAACATAAATTGAAAACAGAAAGCGGCTTCTACAAGAAAGAAGAAAAAACCATTCTGCAGAAGGTTCCCTGGGCGTCTGGCATCTATTCCGTGGAAAATAACGGAATGTATTACCTTGCGTGGCTGAAGGATATACTGCCTCCTGGTAATATGTCGTTTGAAGAGGCAAGGCCCGCAGTAATCTCGGATTATCAGAATTATCTGGAGAAAAACTGGGTAGAACAATTAAAGAAGAAATATCCTGTGAAAGTGAATGAAAAGGGGAAGCAATACATACTCCAGAATCTTCAGCAGAAGTAATACACACGATAAGCGAAATTCGTATAGCCTTTTTGCACCGGGTAGCAAAAAGGCATTATTCTTTTTACCTGTGCTGGTGGGAGCACTGGTAACGGGCTGCGATTTCATAAAAATGAAGACAAAGTCATCCGGCAGCGACGAAGACAGACAGCCTGTAGCGCGGGTAGACAATACGTATCTTTACAAAGACGAGTTGGATGGTATTATTGCTCCCGGCACGAGCAAGGAAGACAGCACCACTCGCGTGGAGGCTTATATAAACAGTTGGGTACGCAAGCAGTTACTCATCCAGGAAGCTACGCGCAAGATTGACATCAATGAAGCGGATGTAGAGCGAAAGATACTCGATTACCGCTACAGCATTATCGCCTACGAATATCAGAATTACTACATCAGGCAGAACATTGATACCATTGTGTCGAATAGCGAGATCGAGACATATTACAAGGCAAACATCGATAACTTTATTCTGAAGCAGAACATCGTTCAGGCTACCTTCATAAAGGTGCCTAAAAATGCTCCGCGCACAGCCAAGATCAAGGAGCTTATTTACTCCAAACGCGAAAAAGACGAAAAGGAACTGAAGTCGTATTGCCTCAGTTTCTCATCAGCCTATCATATATCAGACTCCAGCTGGATGATTTTTGACGACCTGGTGCGCAATTCGCCACTGGTGGAAATACCGAACAAAATCCAGTTTTTAAAATCCAACCCGTATTACGAAACTTCAGACGATGGTTATCTTTACTTTCTGAAGGTTGATCAATATCGCATTTCAGATAACGTTTCACCACTGGAATTTGTGAAAGATGATATACGCAATATCATTCTCAACAAGCGCAAGGTGGAGCTGGCCAATAAGCTGGAAGATGAAGTTTACAACAATGGAGTCAATCAAAAAGAGTTTGAGATTTTTAAGTGATATGAAGACCGTGAGCAGATTAAAATATACCCTGGCAGTGCTGGTAGCTGTATGCACATGGTCAGCAGCGCGGGCACAGGAAACCGCTGACAATGGTTTTGTGGTCGATGAGATTATTTCCAAAGTGGATAATTACATTGTGCTGAAATCAGAACTCGAGCGCGCCTACCAGGATTACCTTACTAACGGAGGTACAGCTTCACAACAGGTGCGTTGCCAATATTTGGCATTGCTTATTCGTAACAAGTTGATGATGGCAAAAGCGGAGATAGACTCCGTTGTGGTGGCCGATGATGAAGTAGATCAATATACCCAGCGCAAAATGGATATGATCATTGCACAAGCTGGTGTATCGCCCGATGAACTGGAGGAACGTTATGGCAAAACACTGGAGCAGATCAGGCTGGAGATACGCGACCAGGAGCGCGAACAGCTTGTGGTACGCAAGATGCAGGAAGAGATCACAAAAGGTGTAGTGGTTACACCTGCCGAAGTAAAGCGTTTTTACAACCGCATGCCGAAAGACAGCTTGCCTTACTTCTCTGCTTCTGTTGAAGTAGCGCAGATCGTGAAAGTAGCCAAAGTAAGTGAGGCGCAGAAGAACTTAACGCGAGCGGAATTGGTAGGTATACGCAACCGCATTCTGGCCGGAGAAGATTTTGCTACACTGGCAAAGAAATACTCAGACGACCCTACAGTAACATCTAACGGTGGCGATATGGGCTGGTCGGGCCGCGGAAGAATGGTACCTGAATTTGAAGCAATGGCATTTAAACTTAAGCCCAACGAGATTTCCATGCCATTCGAATCACCATTCGGATTCCACATTATGCAGCTGATGGAACGCAGAGGAAATGAATATCACTCAAGGCATATACTCATTGCGCCAAAACCCTCCACGCAAGATATTCAACAGGCGAGGCACTATCTCGACAGTGTGAGAAGATTGATTGTTGCCGATAGTCTGAAATTCACAAAGGCAGCGAAAGACATTTCAGACGATGTACAGACAAAAGGTAACGGAGGTTTTTTCAGCGATGGTGAGGGAGGCACAAAATTACTGGTGGATGAACTCGATCCGGTGGTGTTCTTCAAAATCGATTCTATGCAAGTAGGCGGTATATCCGAGCCGATTACCTACCGTACTGATGAAGGTAAAGATGCTGTTCGAATTCTGTTGTATAAATCGCGCTACCCGCCACACCAGGCGTCACTCAATGAAGACTGGTCACGGATACAAGCAGCTACCCTGAACGAGAAAAAAGACAGAATTCTTCAGAAGTGGTTCAACAAAGCACGCAAAGATGTGTTCATCAGCATTGACCCATCGTATGATTATTGTGGAATTTTAGACGAGCACTAAATGACAAAATTCACATCAGATGTTGAAGCAGCCAACGCACTGGCTGCAGCTTACAAAAAGCTGAAAGCAGAAATATCAAAAGTCGTTATCGGCCAGGAAGAAGTTGTACGGCAGGTACTCACCGGAATTTTTTGCCAGGGACATTCACTGTTAGTAGGTGTGCCCGGATTGGCCAAAACATTGTTGGTGCAAACTATAGCTACATCGCTTGACCTCCAGTTCAAACGCATTCAGTTCACACCCGATCTGATGCCCTCAGACATTGTAGGAGCTGAGACGATGGACAAAGAGCGTAACTTTAAATTTGTAAGAGGACCGGTGTTTGCCAACATCGTACTTGCAGATGAGATCAACCGTACGCCTCCTAAAACACAAGCCGCATTGCTCGAGTCCATGCAGGAATATGCAGTGACTATTGCAGGCCAACGCTATGATCTGCCACGACCTTTCTTCGTACTGGCAACACAAAATCCGATCGAACAGGAAGGAACTTATCCTCTCCCGGAAGCACAGCTCGATCGTTTTATGTTTAATATACTGCTCACCTATCCTTCCATGCAAGATGAGATCAGCGTTGTGAAGAACACAACATCAGATGAAGTGAGAACGGTTAACAAAGTGCTTAACGCAGAAGAGATCTCATACTTTCAGCATTTGGTGCGCAGAGTGCCCGTGCCTGATAATGTTATTGAATATGCCGTGAACCTTGCCAATAAAACGCGCCCAGGCGTTGCCGGTAGCTCTGCGGTTGCAAAAGATTACCTGGAGTGGGGAGCAGGTCCGCGGGCATCACAGTTTCTTGTGCTCGGTGCTAAATGTAATGCGCTGCTGAATGGTAAATATTCACCTGATATTGAAGATGTGCAGGCTATAGCGCGGCCGGTATTGCGTCATCGTATTGTGCGCAACTTCAAAGCAGAAGCCGAAGGCATTAGAGTGGATGATCTCATTGGCAAGCTTATTTAAACTTCGTAAGCCTTCTCTGAATTAATTTTAAGTGTAACGTATAACTATCAATAATGAAACTATTTGTTTTTTGTCTCTCCCTGGTCATCAGCATGCCACTTTTTGCACAATCGAAAAAAGAGTTGCAGGCTCAAGTAACAAAACTGAATGCTGAAATTGCTGAATTGAAAAAACCTAAAGATATTTTGCTCTCAGATACTGTAAAGAAGGCCAGCTATGGTTTGGGTGTGCTGGTGGCTACCAACCTGCGCTCGCAGGGAGGCGATTCACTGGATGTAGATGCATTGACCTTTGCAATCCGCGATGTATACGAAAACAAAAAATTAAAACTTGAACAGTCTGAAGCAATGACGATCGTGCAGCAGTACATGCAGCAGGCTGTGGAAAAGAAAAACAGCAAACTGAAAGCAAGCAGCCAGGTGTTTTTAAATGAGAATAAAACCAAAGAAGGTGTAAAGACCACTGCCAGCGGCTTGCAGTATAAAGTAGTTAAATCAGGCACAGGTAAAGTTCCGAAAGCTACCGACAATGTAACGGTACACTACACCGGCAAACTCACAGACGGAACTGTATTTGATAGTTCAGTAGAGCGTGGCCAGCCCGTAACATTCGGAGTAAGCGAAGTTATACCAGGCTGGACAGAAGCATTGCAACTTATGCACGAAGGCGATAAGTGGATGCTATATATACCGCAGGAACTTGGTTATGGCGAACGTGGTGCCGGAGCACAAATTCCACCGTATGCTACACTTGTTTTTGAAGTGGAGCTTATCAAAGTAAATTAATCGCAGTTTATTCAAAGCCTTCCGCCAGGATCATCCGCGTAATGGAAGCAGATTGCCGCAAGGCTTTAGCAGGAGCGTAGGTGTCAGAAGACCACCACGCTCTTGCTTTTTCTACGGATGGGAACTCCAGAATAACAATGCGCCCCGGAATCCAGTCTCCCTCCAGAGTTTCAGTCATGCCTCCACGCACTATAAATTTACCTTCATACGGAATGAGCGATCCGGGCGTAAGTTTCTTATAATCTTCGTACAATGCCGGGTCAGTGATGTTTACGTCTACGATGATGTATGCTTTCATGGAGCGTTATGTCGTTTATACTGAAATGTAGTGAAAAGATATTTAGGTGTGAATAAGCATATTTATGGTCGTTGTACAAACTTAAATATTGCTTTGCTCTGTTAACTCTTAAGTACAGTAAAATATGGGGCCTTACTTCTTCACAGCCTTTCCTAGTCCGGTAGAGGTAACACGCACTACAGGTGGGTTGCCCATGTAATTAACATTGCCTGATGAATAGATGAAGGCATTTAATACTTTGGTAGCATTTACTTCAACATCGAAAGCATTCTGCGAGTTTATATAGGTGCTGTCAGTAACGAAGTTATAGCCCTTGAACGAAACAGCATTCACAACAGTAATATTCATGTAGTTGGCGGTGCCATCTAATTTATAGGAGCCAGTGTTGATGGCATTGATACCAAGTGCCCCCACGTGTACGTCATTGAATTTTACCGAGCCTGCATGCAGGTACATAATCATAGTGTCCATCGCGAGCGTGCCTGAATTTTCTACGCTGCAGGCATTACACCACAAATCTATATTTCCTCGTATGGCAATGGTCATGCTGCCCCCAGGGGCATTAACGGAAAGCTGGCCACCGCTTACGTTGTAATACGCATCGCTCATGGATGTAGAAAGAACCTTGTTCTCCACGCCCTGCACAAAGTTGAAGGAGACACCTCCGTTTGAGTTGATGTGATCAAAAGATCCAAGTTCTTTAGCAGGATATTCTTTCAGATCGCATGACGCTATCCCTGACAGAACCGAGAGGAACAGAAAAAAGCCGATGTATTTCATTCTGCAAATTTCCTCGATATTCTAATACCATAAGGCTCAACGTAAGTTTACTGGCAGTAATGAAAAAATACCCTATCAATACATTCAGGTTATGATTTCAAATCATCGTATTTCAGTGGCAACAGGTTCAGGTCCACCGAAAGCTCTCGTAAGAAATATGGTGATCGTCAAGCAGTTTTTGTATTTCAGAAAAGCACGAATTGGTGTTAAAACGTTTGGCCAGTGCCTGCAAAATCATCTGCTTATCGTGAGCTGATAGGTTCAACAACGTTCCAAGCTGGTTTATACTTTCAGGCTGTAGTATTATACTATATTCATAATCCGAGTCGCCCCAATACTCTTTTACGCGCGCGCCGATATCATAGCCATCGATGATTAGTTTGTCATCTTCAAAGCGGGCCTCTATTGTTATGCGAATAGCATCGCCTGTATATTGATACAGGATGATTGCAAGAGCCATGTGCGGTTGTTATCCTTACATTTAATTTACTTTGGGTCATGTATCACCTTTATTAATCATCTGAACCGGTATATTTCTCTTCGCAAGGAAGAAGAAGAATTGCTGCTGTCAAAGCTTCACTATCGGAAGATAAACAATAAAGAATTTATTCTGAAAGACGGACAAGTTTGCAATGCACTATATTTCATTACGAAAGGATGTTTCCGTACGCACATTCGCTTTTCTATAACCAAAATAGTTTGTTGCTTTGCGCGACAGCACGCTTATGCCAACCACAATATTCGATCTGATCGGGGAAGAGAATCTCAGAACACTGGTTGACCGGTTTTATGATCTTGTTTTTGAACACGAACAGATATCGCATTTGTTTAAAAACGATAAAGAGTCGATCAAGGAAAAACAGCGTTTGTTCCTGACACAATTCCTGGGAGGGCCTGCTTTGTATTCCGAGCGGTTCGGTCATCCGCGGCTACGCGCCCGCCACATGCCACACACTATCACCGAAGAAGACGCTGTTGCCTGGCTTTCGTGCATGTCTAAAGCCATTGCCACCTTGCATATCGATGAGGCCCTGAAAGACGAGCTGTTCAAGCGCTTTGTTCCTACAGCCATGTTTATGGTAAATACAGGTGAGGAGCACTGATCATGGCCCCACGTCCTGCTCTCGGTTTTGTAGCGGCTACGCAAAATCTTTTGCTAAATATATATCGTTTGCATAACCACCTCGAAACACTTGTCACCCTTTCTGTCACACAGGGCTGATCGTTGTACTCTTTTTTGTCTCCCGTCCCGAAGACTTAGTTAGGACTTTCAAGTTTCATTTTTGCACCTGGTTTTATCGTAGGATAGTTTCACATTTTTTAACGGGTTCATTACGATAATCTGCCAGGCAATTGTTTCTATAAGCAAATGGGATATGCAAAAGTTCAAAGTAAACCGAATCGAGGTATCGCTTACCTTCTTATTTCTGTTAATTGTACTGGCGTTCTGTCAAAACAGCATACACCAACGCACCATTAAAAAAGCATTGAACGATGCCGATAAAGCCCCCAAAGTTCTTACCCGTCTTCAAAACTGCCTGTACCTTACCATGGCCATGAATGTGGAGCTGCGCGGGTACGCGCTCACGCACGATGAAAAATATCTGTACCTGTCCTACGATCTGGTCAAGACCTGGGCCGACACAATCATATTTCGCATCGACAGTCTGCTTCATCAGCAAGATGAATCGTTTACAGAAGGATTCACCACGCTGGCCGAGTATAAAGAAGCCTTTTTTCAAACAGCCGATCATTCTGCAGACCTTTCCAAACTTATTGCAGAGGGAAAAGACTCGCTCTTCCTGGAGCAGTTCAAGGATGAAACCATGAACAAGAAACTCTCCACCACGTGGAAGAATCTTACCGACGTTGTGCGTCCGTTTGAAAATCATGTAATTATTAATAACCGCGAGAAATATGAGCGGCTTAACAAAGTCAACATCACCATCAATGTACTACTCATTGTACTTTCTTTACCGGCATTCGTCATTGCCATTGTTGACCTGCGAAAGGAGATAGCACGAAGGGTTAAACTGCTGCGCGATTTTCACAGCTATAACCAGGAGCTCATCTTCAATGACGGGCACGAGATCAACGCAGTTAAAGATGAGTATATATTTGCATACTATAAAAAATCCATTAACTCGTTGTCTAATTTTATCAACGCCATCAGCAAGGGAGATTACTCAACTCAATACGAAGGCATTGACAATGAAAACCTGGCGTTGAATAAAAATACACTTGCATCCAAAATCATTGATTTGCGCGACAAACTTCGTACATCAAAAGACAACGATGCCAAACTTCACTGGCTAAACGAAGGGCTCACCAAACTGGCTAGTATTCTGCGTACTGATCAAAACGATCTCAACCAGCTGTCATACGACACCGTTTGTTTTCTCACCAAGAGCATCAGGTATCAACAGGGAAGTTTGTTTATTCTGAATGATGATGATCCGGAACTGAAATATCTTGAGATGACTGCGTGCTACGCTTTCAACCGCAAGAAATATATACATAAACAAATCAACCCCGGACAAGGTCTTGTAGGGCAAGCTTACCTCGAAGGACGATCAATAATACTCACAACGTTACCCGAAGGCTATACTGAAATTACTTCCGGCCTCGGCGATGCTACTCCCGGTTGCTTATGCATTGTGCCTATGATATATAACGATACCATTGTGGGCGTGTTGGAAGTTGCCGGCTTTACTCCGTTGGCACCGCATCAATTGGAGTTTCTGGAGAAATGTGGTGAGCAGGTTGCATCTGCTGTTCTCGCTTCAAAGATGATACAGAAAATGAAAACCATAGCTGATCAATCTTCCGCAGCCACACGGAATTTATAACTGGTACAGGCGAGCTGTTACGCTTGCAAATCCGTTCCTATTTAGTTACATTCGATACAGAGCCCATCGCTTCATGTCTCATCGGCTGGAGGATGGGCTTTTTGCGTTATTGGCTTTTCGTTGTTTAACCCACTAAAACCCAAATCTATGTGCACCTATAATATTCTCAGCATTGACGGAGGCGGCCTTCGTGGCATTGTGCCTGTACGTATACTTCAGAAGATTGAGTCTATTACAAAAAGAAGAGTACAGGATACATTTGACATGATGGCCGGAACTTCTACCGGCGGTTTGCTTGTATCGTGTATGACATTGCATGATGCTGAAAATCAACCGAAATATACCCTGGATGAAATTGCTGATATATACATCAACCAGGGTGATATTATCTTTCCGATACGATCGGGCATAAATAAACTCTTCCATAAAGTATCGAACTTGTTTTCTCCTGCTTATAGTGGCAGTGGCCTGGAGAAAGTACTGAAAGAATATGTAACCGATGAGCGCATAAAAGAGGCACTTCTTCCCATTCTTGTATCTACATACGATCTCAATGGCAACCGGCCTGTATTCTTTAAATCGGCCGAGGCAAATGAGAACCCGGAAGCCAATGCAAAGATATACGACATCTGTCGTGCCACTTCTGCGGCACCAACGTATCTGCCAGCCTATACTTTCAATTACAAAGGCAAAACACTCACCGGTATAGATGGCGGAGTATATGTAAACAATCCTACTATGGCAGCCATTGCCGAGATCAGTAAATATGGTAATAAAGGATACTATAAAAAGAAAGACGGAACTGATGTAAAATATAGCGATATACGTGTGCTCTCGTTGGGAACAGGCACGTACAGCGGCACCATTACAGAAAAAGAAGCCGTGGATTGGGGCGAGCTGCAATGGGTAACACAGATTACCGACATTATGATGCGCGGTGTTAACCAGACTACCGATTACGAAAGCGGTGAGATGCTGGACGATGGCAACTACCTGCGGCTAAGTATTAATATACCCGATGAGAAATATGCCGACATGGCGGACGCCCGCAAAGAAACACTGGATTACCTTGAGAAGCAGATAAAGGAGCAGGTTACCGACAATGAGGAGAAGATGAAGGCACTGGAAAAATTCCTCGCCAATCTCGCGGAAGCGAGCGATTGTTCCGGGCTGCAGGCAGCGAGCTGATGCAGCACTATACATATAGACTAATCGCGTTTTTCTGCTATTGCTAATTGCAGAAAGCGGGATTTGAGTTTATGCTCTGCATATCTTTTTTACCATCAAAGAGTCATCGTTCATTCGTTTTTTAAATTTTTCTTCCGATCCTTGCTTAGGGAAACACCATGAAAGCCCGGTAGCCGCGTGAAGAAAATACTCATTATTGAAGATGATCACAACCTCTCCAAGTCAATCACTTCAACTTTGGAGAAAGAAGGATTTGCCTGCGATCCGGTATACGATGGCCAGATTGCCATGCGTTATTTTCAGAATCATAACTGCAACCTGGTATTGCTGGATTTGAATCTGCCCAAGGTAAATGGTATAGAGCTTTGTAAAAAGTTCAGGGCCATGGACCCGGAAACCCCAATAATCATTATCACAGCCTTTGGTGATATAGACAGTAAAATGGAAGCATTCGATCTGGGAGCAGATGACTACCTGGTAAAACCTTTCCACCTGAAAGAACTGGTCGCAAAAGTTAAGATTTTTTTAAAGCGGGCCGAGCAGCTTCCCAACACACAGCCGCTATACCAGTTTCATGACATGAAGCTTGACCCGAATAAAAAAGTGGTGATACGCGAAAACAAAGAGATCAGCCTTACGCCCAAAGAATACGGATTGCTGGAATACATGCTCAAGAATCGAAACCGTATTATTTCCAAAGATGAGCTGGCTATGAACCTTTGGGATAACAAATACGGAGTAACGCATAACACGATTGAAGTATATATAAATTTTCTGCGCAACAAGGTCGACAAGGGCTTTGACCGGAAGCTCATCCTTACCAAACCTGGTTTTGGATATTACTTAAATGAGCAATCCGATGAATTATAAAACCAGGCTAACGCTACTGTTTGTCGGTCTTTTCTTCATTGTGCTTACCGCTATCCTTAGCTTTATTTATATCGCGTACTCGGAATTCAGGCGCGATGAATTTTTCGAACGCCTCCACGAAAAGAGTATATCTACCGCACGGCTTCTCATAGAAGTAAAGGGTGTAGATATAAACCTGCTCAAGATCATCGATCAAAATTCTATAAACAAAATGTATGATGAGAAGATCCTCATCTTCGATGAACAGAACAAACTTATCTACAGCAGTCTTGATGATGAAAAAATTCCCTACTCCATCAAACTGATCAACGCCATCCGCAAAACCGGTCGGCAATATTATGTTGATGACGATAATGATGAAGTGGTGGGCGTTCGCTATACCGGCCAGGGACATGATTACGTAGTGCTCTCTTCTGCTTACGATCGGTACGGCATCAGCAAATTGCAAAATCTTCAAGACCTGGTGATATTGGCGTTGGTGCTGGGCACTTTGTTGATCTCCGTGGCCAGTTACTACTATATACGCCAGGTGTTCCGTCCTATTGATGAACTGAACCGGTCTATCCAGAATATAAATGCCAATAATCTGCGGGGACATGTAGCCGTAAAGAAGAATAAAGATGAACTCGATACACTGGCCATAAACTACAATCAAATGCTGGAGCGCCTGTCGAAAGCCTTTGAATCGCAGCGTGCCTTTGTTCGCAATGCAGCACATGAATTAAAAACACCACTTGCATTGATCCGTGGCAAGCTGGAACGACTGGAAGAATTAACAAATAATAGTCAACCGGAAATACAGCAGGTAACAAAAGGTTTATCGGATGATATTGATGAACAGGCGGCACTCATTGAATCATTGTTGTTGATCCAGCGCCTGCAATCACAGCTACCCGTAAATACTACACCGATACGGGTAGACGAAATATTGGATGAAAGTGTAAAGGAATCAAGTCCTGTTTATCCACAACAACAGGTAAAGATTGATATAGACGCCACCATAGAAACTGAAGAGCAGTTGATCGTTGATGGTAATGCTCTGTTGTTAAAGATATGTTTTCGCAATCTCATTGAAAACGCAGCGCTATATTCAACTACACCACAATTGAGCATCAGCATTCGCCACGATAACGCCATACTGCAGCTTACATTCTCTAATGCCGGCGAAGAATCATCGCCCGGAAATCTGATCTTCGAACCGTTCTTCCGGGAAACGCAACAACAAGAGAAACCCGGGCATGGTCTCGGTCTTTCCATCGTAAAACAAATCATCGAAATGATGGGAGGCACTATTACCTACTCTTTTCTTGCAGGCCAACATAATTTTATACTTCGCCTGCCCTTGGCCAATGGTGCCACACAGGATATTAATAGATCGTATCAATCCTGATCCTACACTGCGATAACTTTAAGCCCGATTTAAGGAACACTTAAGCCCGTATAAAGACCACGACCGTACTTTTGTGGAAAAAAGGGATGCGATCGTTTCGGATATGGGTAACTGTTGTTACTCTTTTAATGGGTAGTAGTACTCTCTTCGCTCAAAACACAGACACACTCCGTATTACACTGGCACAAGCCGATAGTTTACTGTTATCACGGAACCTGTCTCTTATTGCTTATCACTACGAAGTAGATAAAGCAGAGGCACGCAAAATACAAGAGAAGCTTTTCAGTAATCCCGAGCTTTTCACAGAATGGAATTTATATAATCCTACTGCAAAGCAATGGCTTGACGCTGGCCGCAACGGACAAAAAATTATTCAACTGCAAAAAGTATTTCGCATCGCAGGGCAGCGTAAAGCTTCCATCAAACTTGCAGAAGAAGAAAAGCAGATGACGCAATGGCAATACTACGAGCTGGCGCGCAGCCTTAAATATGCTTTGCACGTAAGTTACTATCGGTATCATTTTCTTAACAACGCCATCACCAATATCCGTTTACGGCTTGCCCTGTTGAAAAATGTGATCGACCTCTATGGAGATCAATATGCTAAAGGCAATGTATCGCTGCAGGAGCTTACCCGTTTGAAGTCTACTTATTTCGATATAAATAACCAAGTGAATGAAACGCAGGCTGAGTTGGTACAACTACAGTCAGACCTGCAGTTATTGCTGGTGGATGATAGAATTATTTTCCCGGTTCCTACAGCAATAACGCAGGTCGTTCCAGACCTTCCAACAGCAACCTTGCAATCACTTATTGAACAATCGCTGGCCAACCGCCCTGAGCTTAAGATTGCCCAAAGCCTGCAGGCACAAAATCAATTGCGCTATTCGCTTGAGCGTAAACAGGCTATACCGAATCTTACTACGGGTGCTATATATGATCAGGCCGGCAGCTACGTGAATAATTATACCGGTCTGCAGTTCGGGTTGCAGGTTCCGCTCTTCAATCGCAACCAGGGTCGCATACAGGAAGCCAGGATCGGTATAGAACAATCAAAGATTATGTTGCAAAGCAAGCAGCAGGAAATTACCCGCGAAGTACAAACCGCATGGCAGGTGTTTCAATTGCTGCGCGATCAATATGCTTCTGCAGGAACTGATTTCGAAGCACAGCTCAATCAACTCAGCAAAGGATTGGTAAGCAACTATAGCAAGAATAACATTTCACTGTTGGAGTTTACCGACATGTTCGAATCCTATAACTCCAGCATCATTCAATTAAATCAACTGAAAGCCGATCTAAATAAATCTTATGAAGAACTCAACTATGCAGTGGGACAAGACCTGCGCCCTTAAGCGCAAGATTCGAATAGGTACGTTTGCTGCGTGCCTGGCCACACTGCTGCTGACGCAATGTGGTGAGAAGGGAAACGACACTCCTGAAAGCAAGGCTTTCTCCTTAAGCGATACGATGTTGAAATCCATCGCGCTTGATACCGTGAAAGAAAAACCTGTAAAAGGAGTACTGAATCTCAACGGGAAAATAGCTGCCGATGAAAATCGACTTGTAGAAATATTTCCGATCGTAGGTGGAAACGTGCTGGAAGTTGATGCCGAGCTTGGCGATTATGTTAACAAGAATCAGACGCTTGCCATTATTAAAAGTGGTGAAGTGGCAGAATACGACCGGCAACTGATCGATGCACAATCGGATGTACTCGTAGCACAAAAGAATCTCAGTGTAAAGCAGGATCTGTACGAATCGAAACTTTCATCGGACAGGGAATTAATAAGCGCACAGAAAGATTTGGAGAAAGCAGAAGCTGCGCTGAAACGTATATCTGAAACTTTTGCTATTTATAATTTCAACCGTCAGTCAGAGTATAGATTGAAATCGCCAATCAGTGGTTTTGTTATTCAGAAAAAACTGAGCCGCGACATGACGCTTCCTTCCGATCATAGCGAAAGTGTATTTACCGTAGCGGAGCTGGATGAAGTGTGGGCCATTGCCGATGTATATGAAAATGATATAGCACGCATCAGTCATGGTATGAATGTAACCATTACACCACTCAGCTATCCGGGTGAGAAAATTAACGGCAGAATAGACAAGATTCTAAGTGTGCTTGATCCTGAAACACGCACCATGAAAGTACGCATCAGATTGCCGAATCCCGGTTTCAAGCTGAAGCCTGAAATGCTGGCTTCAGTAAAAGCACAATACGATGAGCCGAAAACATTAACAGCAGTTCCTTCTTCTGCTATCATCTTCGATAACAGCCGACAGTTTGTGATGGTCTTCAAAGATCGCTTCAATATAGAGACACGTGAAGTAGATGTATATAAAACAACAGACGATACTACATGGCTTAATAGCGGACTTAAACCGGGCGAGGTAGTGATCAGCCGTAATCCGCTTTTTATTTACGATGCTCTGAACGATTAACGCATGGACAAACTGATCAGAAATATAGTTGCCTTTTCACTCAAGAACAGGTTCTTTACTTTCTTCTGGGTTGGCGTTATGGTTATTGCCGGTATAGTGAGCTATCGCAATACACCTATAGAAGCATTTCCCGATGTAACCAACACGCAGATCATCATTGTTACCGAATGGCAGGGACGAAGCGCACAGGAAGTAGAGCGCTTTGTTTCCATCCCTATAGAAGTAGCCATGAACTCTGTGCAGCGCAAAACGAATGTGCGGTCTATCTCCATGTTCGGGCTCTCGGTTATCAAAATTATTTTCGATGATGATGTAGAAGATTTTTACGCACGTCAGCAGGTAAATAATCAGCTTGTTAATGTAAATCTTCCCGAGAATGTAGAGCCGGAGATACAACCGCCTTACGGACCTACCGGTGAAATATTCCGCTATGTGCTTACTTCGAAATCAAAAGATACTCGCGAGCTTCTTACCATTCAGAACTGGATCATTGACCGGCAGATGCGTGCAGTGCCTGGTGTAGCCGATGTAGTGGCTTTCGGCGGTCGTGAAAAGATATACGAGATACAGGTAAACCCGGCACTGCTCAATCGCTACGATATTACGCCACTGGATGTATATGAAGGTGTAGACAAAAGCAACATCAACGTAGGAGGAGATGTTATCGAGAAGAATGGCCAGGCTTATGTAGTGCGGGGTATGGGTCTGTTAAACTCCATCGAAGACATCGAGAATATTATTATTCATGATCGCAAAGGTGTGCCGGTATTGGTAAAGAATGTGGCCACCGTTATAGAATCTGATCTGCCCCGTGTAGGTCAGGTAGGCATGGATGCCAACGATGATGTTGTGGAAGGAATCATCGTCATGCGCAAAGGGGAAAATCCGAGTGAAGTATTGCATCGCGTGAAAGCTAAAATTGAAGAGCTCAACACCCGCATACTGCCCGGTGATGTGCGCATGAAAACATTTTACGATCGCGATGTGCTGATGACCTATACCACACACACCGTAATGCACAACCTGGTGGAAGGTATACTGTTTGTAACCGCTATTGTATTGCTGTTCATGGCCGACTGGCGCACTACATTAATTGTATCGATCATTATTCCGCTCTCCCTGCTGTTTGCATTCTTCTGCCTGCGCATGAAAGGCATGAGTGCCAATTTACTGTCGCTGGGAGCGATCGATTTTGGTATCATCATCGATGGTGCCGTAGTGATGGTGGAAGGGTTGTTTGTAGCGCTCGATCACACCGCGCAGAAATATGGTATGGAGCGCTTTAACAAGATCAGCAAGCTAGGCCTGATCAAACACACAGCAGCAAATACCGGCAAAGCTGTTTTCTTCTCGAAGCTCATTATTATCACTGCCTTGCTGCCGATCTTCTCTTTCGAGAAAGTGGAAGGTAAAATGTTTTCGCCGCTGGCCTATACACTTGGCTTCGCATTGCTGGGTGCACTCATCTTTACGCTTACACTCGTGCCGGTGCTCAGTGCTACTTTACTCAAGAAGAATGTAAAAGAGAAACATACCTTCATTGTAACATTCTTTGACAGGATTGTATCACGTGGTTTCCGATGGACATTTACTCATAAGAAGATAAGCCTAACGGTAGCCATGGCCATTGTAGCCTTCACGTTGTTCTCGCTCAAGTGGATGGGAACAGAATTTCTGCCGCAGCTCAATGAAGGCGCGCTTTGGGTAGAAGCCAAGATGCCGATGAGTATGTCGTTGAATGAAACGGTAAAGATGGTGCATACGCTTCGTCAGGAACTGAGCACGTTTAAAGAAGTAAACGGAGTGCTTTCACAAACGGGTCGCTCGAATGATGGTACCGACCCTAGCGGATTTTATTATGTGCAGATGCAGGTAAACCTGAAACCGAAAGATGAATGGGATCGGAAGATCAGCATGGATGGCCTGATCGAAGAAATGGATCACAAGCTGAAAAAGTATCAGGGTATAAATTACAACTATTCACAACCGATCATCGACAACGTAGCCGAAGCCGTAGCAGGTATGAATGCCAACAATGCAGTAAAGATATTCGGTCCTGATCTGGCCACCCTCGACAAACTTGCGCGTGAGGTATTGGAAAGCATATCAGATGTACAAGGGATTAAAGATGCCGGTATACTTCGAAACGTAGGGCAGCCGGAGATTCAGATCAAACTGCACGATCACAAGATGGCATTATACGGTGTTACCACCGCCGATGCACAAGCTGTTATTGAAATGGCTATCGGTGGTAAAACGGCATCTGTCATGTATGAAGGCGAACGAAAATTTGATATACGCCTTCGCTTTCCGTATGAATATCGAAAGTCGGAAGAGGAGATCAAAAATATACTGGTGCCTACATTAAATGGAACGAAGGTAGAGCTCAATGAAATTGCTACCATCAGCTCCATCACCGGCCCCGCCTTTATATACCGCGACAACAACAGTCGCTTTATCGGTGTTAAATTTACTGTGCGCCAGCGCGACCTGGGAAGCACCATAGCTGAAGCGCAGCAACGTGTGATGAAGAATGTAAAGATACCTACTGGCTATAATATCCATTGGACTGGTGAATTCGAAAACCAGGTACGTGCCACCGGCCGCCTGGCGCAGGTAGTGCCGTTAAGCCTCATCGCTATATTTGTGCTACTCTTCATTACGTTTGGCAACGCTAAAGACGCGGGCCTTGTGTTGATCAATGTTCCTTTTGCATTGATTGGGGGTATACTGGCGTTGCACATCACCGGTATAAATTTCGGTATATCTGCTGGTGTAGGATTTATAGCATTGTTTGGTATATGCGTTCAGAATGGTGTGATTCTCATCTCGGAGTTTAACGCCAACCTGCAAAAGAATATGACCTTACCCGAAGCAATATCGCTCGGCATTAAACATCGTACAAGACCAGTAGTTATGACGGCCCTGATGGCTTCCATCGGGCTCATGCCTGCTGCGATCTCAACAGGCATAGGATCGGAGAGTCAGAAGCCACTGGCAATTGTAATCATCGGGGGACTGATTACTGCCACCGTGTTGATCCTTCTGATTTTTCCGATCTTTTATCAGATATTCAATCGCAATACAGGAAGAAAAGTGAAAGCGCACGCGCATCACTGATATATAGTGTAATCCGATTGATAATAAAATATCCGGTAAATTCTGCCGGATATTTTATTATTTAGCGTTCCCAAATCCAACCATGGCCTTTCTTGAAACGCCGATAACCGCTGTACTCGCTTTTGCATCCACCAACATCGATGATCTCTTCGTGCTTATGTTGCTATTCACACAAGTGTCGGCATCTTTTACGAAACGCAATATACTTTATGGTCAATATCTTGGCATCGGTTCGCTCATCGCAATCAGTATAGCCGGTTCGCTCATCGGCATTGTTATACCGAAAGAATATATCGGGCTTTTGGGTCTGTTTCCGGTTTATCTGGGTATTCGCAAGCTCTTTAGCAGCGAACAGACCGATAATGCGCCTGTATTAAAACCTAACAACAGGCTTTGGCTACTATCATGGATTGATGCATCTGCTGTAAGCGTAGCTTGTATTACCATTGCCAATGGTGCTGATAATATCGGTATCTATATTCCTCTCTTTGTAAACCTGAATTGGTGTAACCTGTTACTGACCATAATAACATTCTTGCTGATGGTATATCTCTGGGTAAAAGCGGCAGCATTTCTGATACTTCATCCGAATCTTAAAGTAACGCTATCCCGGTATAATCACATCCTGTTTCCGGTTATCCTGATTGGGCTTGGTATCTATATATTGATTCAAAGCGGAACATATACAATGCTGTTGAAATAAAAATCCCCTGATATAGATCAGAGCATCGTTAGTCAACAGTATCCTTACTCAGGCATTATCGATATCATGAAATCAAATAATGAGTTTGGCAACGCCACCATCTACACGTAAAGCGGTTCCGTTGGTGCCTGAAGACAGCGGGCTTGCTACATACGTTACAAGATTTGCCACTTCTTCAACAGAAGTAAAGCGCTGCAACAACGATGTGGGCCGTACAGTCTTAAAGAAATTTTGTTCAGCTTCCTGTGGAGTTACTTTCTGAGTAGCTGCCAGCTGCTTCACAAATTCTTCTACGCCTTCTGACCTGGTGGGACCCGGCAACACAGCGTTTACCGTAACGCCAGTGCCTTTGGTGAGCTCCGCCAGACCGCGACTGATAGATAGCTGTGCTGTTTTGGTCATGCCATAATGAATCATTTCTTCGGGAATATTGATAGCCGATTCACTGGATATAAAAATGATGCGCCCCCAGTTTCTGGCAATCATTTTCGGCAAGAAGTGTCGCGACAACCGAACACCGCTTAATACATTGATCTCATAGAAGCGCAACCAGTCGTCATCTGTAATTTCCGTAAAAGGTTTGATTTCGAATATACCGGCATTGTTAACCAGTATATCGACATCCGGAAGCTGCTCGGTGAGTTTCTTTACATCGGCAGCGTTTGAAAAATCCGCTGCAATACCTGTTACATTCGCACCGGGAACTTTTGATTTCAATTCTTTCACAGCGTTATCTACACGCTGTTGGGTACGACCATTGATAATAACGGTGGCGCCTTCCACCAGCAGGCCACGTGCTATAGCAAACCCGATACCTTGCGTAGAGCCGCTTACAAAAGCAGTTTTATTTTTCAATTGTGAATCCATAGTATTATATAATTAAGTATAAATTATTTCTTTAGAAGGGCTATCTACCCCTACTGTATACACGGCACAACGACAGCATTACTGCAAAGCAGCAGCATGCATACGCTTTTCCTTGGCCCGGAAAATTTACTATACCAGAAACCTCATCTGCCTTTTTAAAGTTCGTTACGCTTGTGCCCACTTCGGTTACAACAACCACTATGTGCCAACCTATAATTAATGGATTCACTCCTTTCAAGCGGCTGTATACTCCTTTTGTCGGCATGGATCTTTACATCTACCGGATTGATGTGTTAAAACAATTGCTTTCATTTTTGGTTTTTAATGCAACAAAGATCCGGACCGCTCATCCTCAAAATTTTGTAACATTCCTGGAATGTCTTGTACATTTACAAGATCATGGAAATCCAGAATTTGTACGAACCCTTTAAAGTAGAGTGTCCTGAGGCACAGGAGATGAGAGCCACCTTACGCGAACATTCAGGAAATACAGGGGAGGAAGTCCTTCTGAATTTCGCAGGCATGTGCAAGGCAGAGAGCTGCAAATGGCATCGGCTTAGAAGTATATATCTCTGAACTATGAAATGGATCACACGCGAACGTCCGAAGATTGACCGGCTTGCCTGCCCCTGGCTCATTAAACGTTTTATTGATCCTGTCGCGGAGATTATCTATGTGCCGTTCGAAAAAGTGTTAGCGCAGGCAAAGGAACTCAATGCTATACCTTTCGATATACCGGACGTAGAATTTACGCATTACGATGACGCCTGCACGTTCGACTATTTTATACGTAAATATGAACTGAACGACCCTGCTTTGCATACGCTGGCCGTAATTGTTCGCGGTGCTGATACAGACCGTCACGACCTCGCTCCACAAGCTTCCGGTTTATGGGCTATATCTGCCGGGCTGGCGCAAAATATACCCGATGACCAACAGTTGCTTCAACAGGGTATGATGCTCTACGATGCACTGTATACCTGGGCCAGCAAGCTCCAGCAGGAGAAGCACACACAAAATCCCATTGAGAATATGTTACTCGATGTATACCAGCGTTACCTGGAAGAAAAACCAGGCTCCAAGAAAATTCCGGGATGGGCTAAAGAGTTGAAGGAAATTATCCAGGATCAGATCGACACAAACCTGAGCCTGAACCTTAAAGAAATTTCACAAAGCCTGAATGTTCACCCGGCTTATCTCTCTCGCGAATTCTCCAAATATTTCGATGATCTCTCATTTGGAGATTATATACGGAAGCTTCGCATTGAAAAGGCTATGCATCTTTTGAGCGACAGCAGGTTTTCGCTGGGCGAGATTGCTTATCTCACTGGCTTTTCAGACCAAAGCCACTTTAACAGGATATTCAAGAAGCACACCGGAAAAAATCCGTCCGCATACCGGAAATCGGTGCTAAAAAAGTAAAGCGGATACAAATAGTAAATTCTGTTCTATTCTTATACAGCAACGCGTGCGTAGCATTACAAAAAAAATTACATGATCCTCCGTTATTATCGCTGGCTATTCGCAGCCATACTTTTCATTTACATTCAATCCGGCTTTGCACAGGCTACCGATAAACATGTGCGTTCACGCGAACAACTCTGGTTGGGCTATTTCAACCAGACTCGTATCAGCAAGCACGTTGGTTTCTGGCTCGATATACATTACAGGCAAACGGATCACTTCATCGATCGGCCATTTCAACTCTTAATACGACCGGCTCTTACTTACTTCATTCGCGATAACATACGGGTCAATGCCGGCTATGCATACGTAGCACATTTTCCGGCAAAGGGATTTGATACTACCCGGCCGGAGCACAGAGCCTGGCAGCAGATTTGGTGGAGCCAGAAATATAGCGGGCTCTCTACATTGCAATGGTTACGCCTGGAAGAACGCTTCAATCGAAAAATAGCCAACGATGTCTTGGAAGACGGCTACAATTTCAATTATCGTTTGCGCTACAACATGTCGTTCTTTATACCCCTAAAAGGGAAAGAGATTCTACCAAAGACACTGTTTGCAGCCATTACAAATGAAGTCTTCCTGAATTTTGGTGGAAATATAGTATATAACACGTTCGATCAGAACCGCTTCTTTGCCGGAATGGGGTATCAATTCAGCCCACACCTTAATGCGCAGCTCGGTTACATGAACGTATATCAACAGGAGGCTTCCGGCAACAGCTATATTTCTACGCATGCAATACGGCTGTTTGTGTTCCATAATCTTGATTTCAGAAAAAAGGAGTAATTTTTCTTAACCTCTGTTGAGATATAATTACTTATAAATGGGGTATAGATGTTTCAATAGTGAGTATAACAATACTCAACACAACTCTATATTTACTATAGATGTTGACACGCTTATATTTTTCATGAAGTTATCCGATTAACAAACGGCTCTTTATCGGAAAGAACTATATCTTGGGCATACATTAACCAAAACCTTTACGTATGAAGAAAAATTTACTGCTCGTGGCAGTCATGCTCATGACTGCCACGCTTGGATTTTCCCAAGGGAAAAACTTCTGGACAAAAACATCCGAATCACTACCACAAGATAAACTACGACCGCAAGGCCGCATGGCTCCTGCAGAACATCAAACCTTTGCGCTTGATCTTTCCGGATTCAAGGAAGCCATCACGAATGCACCCGTGCGTGGTTTAGCTTCCGGTCGCGCAGAACTGGTGGTAACCTTTCCTAATCCCAATGGAAATATAGAGCGCTTCACGGTAACGGAGGCTTCTGTTCTGCATCCTGATCTGGCAGCACGTTATCCTGGTATAAAATCGTATGCAGGCCAGGGTATAGATGATCCGTCTGCTACCATTCGCTTCAGCGTGTCGGAGCAACAAGGCTTCCATGGCATGGTGCTTTCCAGCGGAAAGAATAAAACATACTACATCGATCCGTATTCGATCGATGGCAAAGTATATACGGTATACCGCCGGGAAAGTATACAGGAACGTGTTGCAGACTTTGAGTGCTATACGGCAGGTGCCGACCGTTCCGGAGGACGTGTGGGTGAAACGGCCCGCACCAACGACAAGAAATTAAGAAAGTACAGACTGGCGCTTTCCTGTACAGCGGAGTATGGAAACATATTTGCCGGTACAGGAACTGATGCGCAGAAGAAAGCAAATATACTCGCGCAAATGAACGTAACCATGACGCGTGTAAACGGAGTATATGAGCGCGACCTGGCCATTACCATGGAGATTGTACCCAACAACGATCTCATTATATACTATGGAAGTACATCTGCCGACCCGTGGTCTAACGAGTGGAACGCAAAAACACAACAGGTAACGGATGCAGCAATCGGAAATGCTAACTATGATATTGGTCACAACTTCAACACAACTGGCGGTGGTAATGCAGGTTGCATCGCCTGCGTTTGTACCACGGGTAGCAAAGGCAGCGGATATACCGGTAGATCTGACCCTACGGGCGATGCCTTTGATATTGACTATGTGGCACACGAAATGGGCCACCAGTTTGGCGGCTATCATACACAAAGCAATGCTTCCTGTCGCAGCGGCAGTGGAACAACCGAGGTGGAACCCGGAAGCGCAAGCACGATTATGGGCTATGCTGGTATTTGCCCTGCGGATGTGCAGAGCAATAGCGATGCCTATTTCGCTTATGTAAACATCCGCGATATATCTGCCAATGTTCAAAGCGGTGCAAGTTCATCGTGCGCACAGGTAGTTAGTATTACCAACAACCCGCCTACGGCAAATGCAGGCGCTGATTATACTATACCAAAATCAACAGCCTTTGTATTAACAGGACAGGGCTCCGATCCTGATGGTGATGTTATTACCTATACCTGGGAGCAAAACGATCCGGAAGATCCAAACTCTGACTCTGCTCCTACATCCACGCGCACAGTTGGGCCGATGTTCCGTTCGCGCGAAGGCACTACATCTCCGAAACGTTATTTTCCGCAAATCAGCGATGTGGTAGCCAACAACCTTACACCTACATGGGAAGTAGTACCATCTGTTGCCCGTAAACTAAACTTCTCATTAACTGTGCGCGACAATAAAGCGGGCGGTGGACAAACTTCGGATGACCTGATGGTAGTTACAGTAAGTGGAACCGCAGGGCCCTTTACCATAAGTGCTCCTAACACCGCTGTTACCTGGAATGTTGGCGCGTCACAAACCGTTACCTGGAATGTGGCAAGTACGAATGTAGCACCGGTAAATTGCGCTAATGTAAATATACTTCTGTCAACCGATGGTGGTTTTACGTATCCGATTACGCTGGTAGCAAATACTCCCAATGATGGATCGCAGGCGATCACTGTACCGAATAACGTTACCACCACAGCGCGTGTAAAAGTGGAAGCTGTCGGCAATATATTTTACGATATATCGAATGTAAATTTTACGATCTCTTCCGGATCACCTTCCTGCACAGCAACGGTGCCAACCGGTTTGGCGGCATCAGGGATATCATCCACCAGTGCTACACTTACGTGGACTGCTGTAGCCAATGCTACGTACGATGTACAATATCGTGTTACCGGTACCTCTACCTGGACAACGGTGTCTGTAAGCAGCGCTACCGCGACACTCACCGGGCTTACTTCAGCTAAAACGTATGAGGCACAGGTACGCAGCAAATGTACCAGCACAACATCAGCGTATAGTGCTTCGGTAAATTTCACCACCACTGCAACATCGGTTACTTACTGCGCTTCGAAAGGCAATGTTGTTACAGACGAATATATAGGGCGCGTACAGCTGGGAACGATCAACAACACTTCCGGTGCCAATGCAGGATACGGTAATTTTACCTCGATATCCACTAACCTCGTGCGTGGGTCGTCCAACACGTTAACCGTAACGCCAACCTGGACCGACGTAATCTATAACGAAGGATACTCTGCATGGATTGACTATAACCATGACGGAGATTTTGCAGACAGTGGTGAACAGATATGGTCACGTGCTGCCTCTACCACGTCTCCGGTTAGCGGAACTTTTACAGTGCCTTCTACAGCAGCACTGGGCGCTACACGACTGCGCGTGTCCATGAAATATAACGGTATACCAACTTCGTGTGAGACATTTACGTATGGCGAGGTAGAAGACTATACTGTAAACATTACTTCTACAACATCAAAGACTGGCCGTGGTGAAGAGCCTCTGCTTTCTAATTCGCACACTTTGTATCCTAACCCGGTAAAAGATAACCTTACGGTGATAGTACAGGAAGGGCTCATTGTGCAGTCGCTGCGCATTTCTACATTAAGCGGGGCAAGTGTGCACTATACGGAAAAATATGAGCAGCAGCTCAATGTATCGCCGCTGCCTGCCGGTATGTATATACTTTCAATTCAAACCGATAAGGGATTTATCCGTGAGAAATTTGTGAAGGAATAGAATCGCATTATAATTTTTAATTACAATAAGCCTTCCGGCGGTGACAATCTGTGCACAATACCGGAGGGCTTATTTATTTCTGATATTTTCTTTGATACCTTTCGGATATGACAATCCGGAAAATCATAGTCCTTTGCATAATATCCCTGTCGGGGATGGGAGCGCAGTGCCAATCGCCTAAATCTGTTATGCGTATTAATTATACAACCTTAACGCGTGGCTATCAGAAACAAATAACGCTCTCGCACGATAGTGTGGTGCTACATGTGGAAGGTCGCGAAGAAAACAAGGATGTGAAGCGATCTCTTACACCGGACGAATGGAATCTGCTCATAAAGTCGTTGAAGAATGTAAAGCTGGAAGATATACCCAACCTGCCATCACCCTCGATGAAGCGCGCTTACGATGGAGCCCGCCACTCCACCATAACACTCACTACGCCAGACCATAAAACATTCTCTCATGCTTTCGATAATGAGGATGCTCACGCAAAGTTACTGCCGCTGATGCAGGCTATCCTAAAGATTGAAGAAGCTACTTCGCAGCCGTGAAACAGACCTTGAAGTATAAGGGCACTTTACAGTGCCCATACTTCAATCCAATACATCAAAGCCCATCAGCAACCGCCATCTCCATACCATTCTCAGTCACGAGAAATGTATTGGCAGACCACTGATGAATACAACATTCACGCTGTTGCCGGTGACTTGATGCGTGCAGCTACTTCATAGCTTCATTAACAGGCTGGCTATCTACAAACTGCTCAAACGACACTATCTTTCCTGCCTTTAAGTTCCAAAGGTGAACAACCCGGGCCTGAAATGATTTATTCGTTTTCTTATTGATTCCTGTATAGGTACCGTAAGCAGCTACTTTATCACCGTCTGCTACATAACCTTCCGGAGTAAATTTGTAATCAATCCATTCCGTTGCCAAACGATGAAATACATTTTTATTGATTTCTTCAAAGCCTATATAGGTGCCGGCATAGGGAAATCCTTTAGCTTCTGTCCACCGGGCGTATTCCGCCAGGTATCGCTCCAGGTTCTTACCGTTTTCCTCCGATGTTTTACCTTCATAGGTACTCTTTACAATCGCTACGTTGTCCATGGGATAATTGCCTGATTTACACTGTGACATTAATATTTGTATGGCCAGTATTATAATGATGATACATGAATACTTCACGGCTGGCTACCATTTCATTTCACCTGTATTTACCTTAGCGCTTAACTGCAGGGCCATTTCAAAGGTCAACGAAGGATAGCGCGATTGAATAGCCTTAATCAAGGCTTCTGACGTTTTATTGGTCTTTAAAGCTTCCTCATAGAAAAGGATATACTCTTTCGTGTGTTTTACCGAAGCTATGGTAAACGCAGCATCTGCTTTTGCATGGGCCGGTATTACAACTTCAGGATTCAATGAAATGATTTTGTCTAAAACAGTCAGCCATTTGTTACGGGCTTCAGTGGTTTGTGTGTCAGCCATCCAAAGATGGAATGTATTGCCAAATACATTTATACCTCCTGCAACAGTCTTCGCTGAAGGTATCCAAACAAAAGTCCTGGTCGGGAACTGATCTAATCCGATAATTTCCAGCTTATCACCTTCCAGATCAATTGTGTTGCCCGGCAATACCTGAGGTAAAACTACATTTGACGTAATAGCCTTACCAAGTCTGCCTCCCCAAACCTCCAGTTTCTTCTGGGCAGTAGCCTTGATATGATCGATCGTTGCCGGGGCTGCGTATACAGTTACTTCCGGAAAATGTTTTTTGAAAACTTCCAGACCAAAGTAAAAATCCGGATCACCGTAGCTAACATAAATGCTCGTCAGTTTTTTACCCGACTGTTTAATGCGCTGCGCTACCGTTTCTGCATCGGCCAGCGTAAATTGGGCATCTATTAATACGGCCTCCGATTTTCCTGCAACGATTATTGAGGCTACTCCAAAACTGTTTTCGGATGCATTGTATACATCGAGCGTTAATTTCCCTGCTTCAATTTTTCTGAAGCCTTGTGCCTGTCCTTCCATAATAGATAGAATTGAAATTGTTATAAATAATGTTGTTGTTATAATGTGCTTCATATTGTGTGCTTAACAAAAGCAAAGCTATACCGGCCAACACCAGCCAGGCATTGAACAAGTTCAATTAATTCAAACTAATTACTTCCGCTGCGAGAGTTTCTTCCTGATCTTACTTACAAATTCATGGCTGATGCCGAGATAGCCGGCCACAAGTTTATTGGAAAGGCGTTTATGATGGGGATATTTTTGTATGAAATCGAGGTATCGTTCGTCCGCAGTCTTACTTAAATTATCGATCATTCGTCTCTGCAGGGCAACGTGTGTCTTTTGTGTCATAATACGGAAGAGCCTTTCAATTTTAGGGTAATGCTCGTAGGCAAAATCTTTATCGGCACTGTTTATGAGACAAATTTTACTGTCCTCTAATGCTTCTATATATAAATCAGATGGTTTACAGTTGGTGAAACTATCTATGTCCGTAATCCACCAATCGGTAGTGGCAAAGTACAGGATTTGTTCAAACCCGTTATAATCGACATGATAGACGCGAAAAAGGCCTTCAGACACAAAGCCTTCAAAACTGCATACATCGCCTTCTCTTAAAAGATAATCACCTTTCTTAACCAGCTTCATTTTGAACAACCCGCAAAAGTCGTCCATTTCTTTATCCGACATCGAAATGTGCTTGGCGATGTTTTGCTTGAGTGCTTCGATCATTGGTAAATATTACTGACGATGTATCTGTAAATTTAGTATACATGTCGAGTAATTGATAAACGGATCAAAAAATTAATGCGGCCCCGAAGTGATCCACGACTTTGGGTATTATTGATACACAAAAGAATTACCTTGATTATTAATATCAACAGAGTCACCGGTTTCCCGGGACTCTGAAGATGCCTGACATCGTCAGTTCTTGCCGGCGAGGCGATCGTGATATTTAGCAAATATACTCTTCACTAC